>JALUWE010000109.1 GCA_027019845.1 Anaerolineales bacterium
ATCAAAAACACCCTCACCCGGCTATGTTGGAGTGTGCCTGGATGGGAAAAGATTTCCGTGAGCGGCGATTTCTTCTTGTGCTCTACAGCAGGGTAAGCGGTGTCCTCCATGACACCCGCATCTTCCCCGAATCAGATTGTTTGCGCAACCCCATTGGGCAGATACGCGGCCCGAACACCGCCAATGCCGACCCCTACGTAGTGAAAGCCGATCTGCTCCAGTGTCTGGCGCGGCAAAAAGTTGCGCCCGTCCAAAACCAGTGGAGTCTTCATCAACGGCTTGATGGCCTCCCAATCGATTTTGCGGTAGTCGGTCCATTCCGTGACCAACACAACCGCATCCGCGTCCTGCACGGCCTCGAAAATCGAGTCGTAGTAGTGAACGCCCAGATCACCGAAATATTTTCTGGCGTTTTCCAGCGCAATCGGATCGTGTGCCTTGACCTTGGCCCCGCGCTTCATCAGGTGTCGGGCGATGTCCAGCGCAGGCGCGTCCCGCAAATCGTCGGTGTTGGGTTTGAACGCCAGACCGAGCAGCGCGATGGTGCGCCCTTTCAGAATCTTCAATTCGTCCAGCAGTTTTTCCACCACCCAGACGCGTTGCTGGTAGTTCACCTCGCGGGCGGCATGAACGATGGGCAGGGTCAAACGATACTCCTCCGCGGTGCGGATCAGGGCCGCGGTGTCCTTGCCAAAGCAGCTTCCCCCCCAACCGATGCCCGCGTTCAAGAAGCGGGAGCCGATGCGCGTGTCCAGCCCGATGCCGCGCGCGATCTGCGTGATGTCCGCGCCCACCTTCTCGGCCAGCTGCGCGATCTCGTTGATGTAGCTGATTTTGAGCGCCAGGAACGCGTTGGCCGCGTACTTGATCAGCTCTGCAGAGGCCAGATCGGTGGTCACCATCGGCACCGCGCTTAGCCCCTCCGGGCGGGGCAGGAAGTCCGGGGCCGGAAAATCCTGGTTCAGAATCGGGCGGTAGAGGTGGGTCAGGGTGACGATAGCGCGTTGGTCCTCCGCGCCGATCACGATCCGGTCGGGGTACAGCGTATCGTGCAGCGCGCTGCCCTCGCGCAAAAACTCGGGGTTCGACCCGACCGCAAACTGCCCCTCCCCGGAGCGCCCGTTGGTCTGGAAAATCGCGTCCCGCACCAGCGAGCCAACCCAGTTGCCGCTCCCGATGGGCACGGTGGACTTGTTGACGATCACGGTGAATGTATCGCCCAGGTGGCGCCCGATGGATTCCGCGGCCTGCTGTACGTATGCCAGGTTGGGATTGCCGTCGGGCAGCTGCGGCGTCCCCACACTGATGAAGATCACATTCGCCTGATCGATGCCGGCATCTTCATACGAGCTGGTGAACCTCAGGTTGGGCGACGCCAGGGCCATCATTTCTTCCAGGCCGTGTTCGTAAATGGGCGACTTCCCGTCCTTGAGCATCTCGATTTTTTCTTCGATCACATCCAGGCAGGTGACTTTGTGTCCCAGATAGGCCAGGGCCACCCCAGTGGTCAGGCCGACGTACCCGGTGCCGACGATAACGACATTCATATAATTTCTCCTCAAAACATGTATTCTCAACCCGCTGGGATCGCATCTCCCGCGCAGTTGAAGCTATATGGGTGTAATTCCTCAACCGGATGAGGCTCTGTGTTCCATCCAGGTTGAGCCGTTACGATCCAACATATTTTAACCGGGAAGTACAGGTTTTGATAATAGCCCCGTGTTAGGACATTTTAGCCATGATTGACGGTTTGCAGGCTTTGTTGTAGACTCCAGGCCGCACCGCGCGAATCGTGAATCGCCTTCCTTCCGTGTCATCCGCGCTTTCCGTGTGCCATTTACGCCTTACGCAATACGTAAAGCGTAGCGCACCTCGCACGTAAACAGGTAGACAGGTAAGACAAGTAAGACAACTAAGACAACTAAGACAACTAAGACACCTGAGACAAGTAATAGCACCGGAGAAGATGCAAATGAGAACAACAAAACGACGCGGCAGCTCCTTTTTGACCTGGATTTCGCTGCTGTTCTTCCTGGCTGCCCTGGTGTTGACCGTTTTGCAGCTCGTGCGCTACAGCCGCATCCGGGCCAACTTCCCGGACGGGCTGGTGATCGCGGGGGTACCGGTCGGGGGGCTGGACCGCCAGGCCGCGGCGGAGCGTCTGCTCGAGGTCTACGCCACCCCGGTCGAGCTGCGCTACAGCGACGCGGTCATCCACCTCTCCCCGGCTGTGGTCGGTTTCGAGCTGGACATGGAGAGCATGTTGGCCGCCGCGGATTTGCAGCGCGTGGAGCAGTCCTTCTGGTCAGGGTTCTGGGATTACCTGCTGGGCCGGCAGCCGCGGCCCGACCCCGTCCCCCTGCGTGCCTCCTATTCCGAGGAACGCCTGCGCGCCTATCTGACCCGCGAGATCATGCCGCGTTACGACCAACCCGCCACCTCCGCGCGGCCCGCGGTCGGCACTGTCAACTTCCTGCCCGGCACCCCCGGCACCGCGCTCAACGTAGACGAAGCCGTCGGCCTGATCGAGAACGCGCTCTTTTCCACCTCCCAACGCTCGGTGGACCTGCCCCTGGTGCGCACCGCGCCCCCACGGCTGCCGTTCAACAACCTGGCTGTGCTGCTCCAGCAAACCATCGACCTGTCCGGCTTCGAGGGGCTGGCAAGCGTCTACCTCCTCGACCTGCAAACCGCGCAAGAAATTCACTTTGCCTACCGCCAGGGGGAATACCTTTCCGTGCAGCCAGACGTGGCCTTTAGCGGCACCAGCATCATCAAAATCCCCATCATGGTTTCGATTTTCAAACGCATTGGTGAGAACCCCGACCCGGAGATCATCAAACTGCTGGAGGAGATGATCGAATTGTCGGGCAACGACCCCGCGGACTGGCTGATGCAGCGCGTGATCGATCCCAACCTGGGGCCGCTGGAGGTGACCGAAGACATGCGCCAGCTCGGGTTGGAGAACACCTTCATGGCCGGGTACTTTTACTTTGGCGCGCCGCTGCTGGTGGCCTTCGAGACGCCCGCCAACCAACGCCTGGATATCAACACCGACCCCGACCTGTATAGCCAGACCACCACCTCCGACATTGGTATGCTGTTGGCAGATATTTACCAGTGTGCCCAGAATGGCGGCGGCGCGCTGATCGCGGTCTGGGGCGAGGCCATCACCCAGCAGGAATGCCAGTCCATGATCACCTACCTGATCCGCAACAAACTGCCCGTTCTCCTGACCGCCGGCCTGCCCGAAGGCACCCAGATCGCGCACAAACACGGCTGGATCACCGATGGCACCGGCGTGATCCGCACCATGGGCGATGCCGGCATCATCTACACCCCTGGCGGGAACTACGTGATGGTGGTGTTCCTGTACGATCCGGTGCAGTTGATCTGGGAAGAGGCCTCCGGCCTGATCGCCCGCCTGTCGCAATCGGTGTACAACTACTACAACTTGCCACAACCCTGAAGCGCGGTATAATTGCCCTGCCCGCCCGCGTAGCTCAATGGATAGAGCGCCTGACTTCGAATCAGTAGGTTGGGGGTTCGAGTCCCTCCGCGGGCGCCTGATATGTGGGGGTGAACGGCCAGTCTCGCCCACATATAGTGTTTAGAGAGCCTGCTCCACGAGCAGGCTCTCTGCATTGGTGCCATTGTGGTGCAATTCGATGGCCGCGGGGGCACAGAGCACACAGGTTCACACAAAATTTTAAGCGCAAACGTACACACCGGAAACCGGAATGCCGGTTTCGATACGTAAAAAAACCACTACGCAAGCGGCGGGAGCATTCGCGGGTAGTGGTCACGGAGTAAGTGATGGTGGGGCAGGTTCGTTAACATTCGTCTTTTACTTACAGAACTTACATAGATCGCAAAAGCGCACCCCCTCCTGTCATTCTGAGGGAGCGCAACGGCCGTCGGGGCGACCGGCCGGTCGCCCCGACCTCCAAATAGCCACGCCCCGGTCCCCGGTCATCCGTCCCCCGTCATTCTGAGGGCACGCAGTGCTCGAAGAATCCCCCCCACCATCGCCGGGCTTCTTCGCTGTCGCTTAGAATGACACAAACAACAGCGTTCAGAATGACACAGGCAACAGCAGGCATGAACTGTATAACCTCTGTTGTTAATTTGCCCAAAAAGAAACCCGGTGGCAAAGAGCTGGCCCCTGAAGAAAAAGCCCGCAATCGCGAAATCGTGCGCATCCGTAACCGGGTGGTTGGGTACCTGATTCTCGATTCACGATTGCGCAAACGTGCGCGTGTAATCCTCGAAAAAGGGCATCCCGCTGGCTTGTAGCGCTTTGATTTCCTGTTGCCAGTCGTAGTCGATGTAGCGGCGGGTGATGCACCATTCGTGACCGTCCCATTCGAAGAGGGTGTAGCGCGCTCGTGGGTCCTTGTCGAGCGCGGGCAGGCTACACGGCGCGACGTTGACCAGCTTTTTGCCGCGCCAGAGGCGTACGGAGGTAAAGTGAACGTGCCCGAAGACCAGCGTGCGCGGCGCGACGCGCTCCAATACGCGTGCCAGTATCGGGTCTTCGTCGGTCTGGCGGGCGTTTCCCAGTAGTTCGAGCTGTGTTGGGGGAGCGGGTAGGATCATGTCCTCGATGTTGAGGGGGTTGGCGTGGAAGATGAGCAGGTCGTCGGCCGGGTCTGCGGAAGGGGAGAAGGTGATCTTGAGCGGCAGCGCGGCCAGCCAATCGATGCGCTCCTGGCCCAGCAGCGGCCGTGCCCAGTGTACCTGTGCCAGCAGGCGGTCCCATTTCTTCAGGTGGAGTTCGTCTCCGGGGGTTTTGTGGGGCGCGAAGAGATATTCGTCGGTGTTGCCGTACACAGCCAGAGCGCGCGCCTGCCGCAGACGGTCTATACAGCCGGCCGGATCGGAGCCGCCCAGGGCCAGGTCGCCGGCTGCGACGATGGCGTGCAGTGGGGGTTCGTGAGCCAGCGCTTCGAGCACAGCATCCAGCGCGTAGATGTTGCCATGAATGTCGGAGAAGACTGCGATGCGCATAGCCAATAGACCTCAGAAATTCGGAGACGGTTCATCTTCGTTCAGGAGAGCCGCCAAATTCAAACACCAATTCCTCGCACGAACAGAAACCACATGCTCCCCAGGTAGCCCAGCAGAATGAGCGCGGCGTCTAGCTCGACGAACACCAAACGCCGTTCCACGCGCGCCAGGTTGCCGATCAATCCCATGCCGGTCAGCAGCAGGCCGAGCAGCCCGGCCAGCGCGAACTGCGGGTCGATGGCGCCCAGGAAACGCCCCGGCAGGTAGAAAAAATCGGTCAGCCCGAGGGCGAACATGTTGAAAATGTTGCTGCCGAACAGGTTGCCGATTGCCAGATCGTATGCGCCCAGCCGCGCGGCTGCGATGGTGGTCACCAGCTCGGGTAAGGAAGTGACCATGGCCAGCAAGGTGATGCCGATGAAGCCGGAGCTGATGCCGGTGCTCTCGGCAATTTGGGCCGCGCTGCGCACCAAAATGGGGGTGACGAAGAGCAGCACCAGCACGGCGAGGGCGAATCCGGCTGCGGCCCGGCGCAGGGTGGGTACGCCTTCGTCGATCATTTCCTCCTCTGC
Source organism: Anaerolineales bacterium (assembly GCA_027019845.1). Taxonomy (GTDB): domain Bacteria; phylum Chloroflexota; class Anaerolineae; order Anaerolineales; family JABWBV01; genus JALUWE01. The sequence goes on from JALUWE010000109.1 coordinate 5,583, forward strand.
CGGCGCGGGCGGTCTGTTGCCCTGCAGCAGCCTGATCCCTCCGGCGTATACCAGCATGATCGCCACGCTGTCCAGCCCTACCCATCCGATTTTGCCGTCTATGTTGGCCAGGATGGCAAACACCGCGATGCCCGCCAGCAAGTTGCCCAGGCTGGCGGTGAGGGCGTGGCTCATGGCTACCCTGCGCAGGATGCGAGCGTTTTGGTAGATCAGGTCGAGCAGCGCGAGCACGAACATGTTGAACATGCTGCTGCCGAACATGCTGCCCGCGGCCAGATCGGGCACCCCGTGGCGGATGGCGTTGATGGCTGAAAGCAGCTCGGGCAGCGAGGTGGCACCGGCGATCAACAGCGTGCCGATGAACATGCCGCTCAAACGGGTGCGCACCGCGATCACATCGCCATATTCGGCCAGCTTGATGGCCGTATACACCAGCGCGGCCGCGCTGAGCATAAATTGTAACCAGACCATCATTCCCCCTCGGTGTCCAGGCTGGGATCGGGCACGCCCTTGACGATGGTCAGAGGCCAGGCCGCCATCACGCCGCTGTTGGGCGTTTTCAGATTGCCGACCACTTTTTCCGCCGCGCGGATGCACTCGCGCACCACCTGTTCTCCTTTCACGATGGTGAAGAGTGTGTAGTGGCCTTCCTGATCGCTTTGCATCAGACGGTTGAAGCCGGCCATCAGCGGCGAACCAACCATGTTGGCCCGCTTGTGACGCGCCATGCCGGTGCTCTCGACGATGGTCACGCCGCTCACACCGACTGCCTCCCACGCATCCAGCACTGGATCGAGGTGGTTAGGGTCATCGAGTACGAACATCAACATGTGCATGGGGTTTTGTTCCGTGGTGGTTGGATGGTTGAGGGAACGCTGAACGTTGGAACGCTCCTCTCTGCTCCCTACGCTCTCCGCTTACACGCTGCGTTCCTTTTCCGCCTCCTGAATGAGCGCGTCGAGCTGGGCCAGCAGGTTGGACAGGTGGATGGGTTTCTGTGCCACGATGTCCGGCAGGGGAGGGAGAGGGGGTGGGTCGGGCAATGGTTCGCCCGTCAGTTCCTGGTAACGGCTGCGGTATTCGTTGCTGGGCGTGTGCTCGTACAGATGTTGGTAGAGTTGTACGGCTTTCTCGCGGCAGTTCGTGCGGGAGGGATCGAGTTTCCAGATTTCGTAACTGATGGCTGCCTCCTCTTCCTCGTCGCGGCGGTGGTCTTTCCAGGTTTCGAGAAGGGTTTCCAACTCGAGGATGGCGGTGTTCGTGTCGATAGCCTGGGTGCGCGCTCTTGTTCGGATGCGAGTCACTTCGGCCTCGAACTGTGTTGCACCATTGCCCACCTCGGCGGCCAGGCGGATGGCTTCGTCCAGCGCGCTGAGTGCCTGTCTGGGCCTTCCTTGCGCGTTCATCAGATTGGCCTTATTGAACAAGAAGTCGGCGAGTTCGTAGGGCGCATCTAGCACGCGCCCCAGCGCGACCGCTCTTTCGAGCAGTTGTGCTGCCTTGTCAAACTGGCCTTGCTCCATGTATACCATGGCCGTAGTAGAGGCCGCGATAGCCGCGTTGAGTCGATCCCCAAGCTCGATGGCAATTTGCAGGTTGAAGGCATTGCAAGCCAGTGAGGAGGCGAAATCGCCGGTGTACCAGTAGATTTTCCCCATGTTGCCCACCGAAATGCTGATACCCTGCCGGTCGCCGATCTCCAGAGAAAGTTGGAGACTTTTGGCATAGTAGTTCAAAGCCTGGGAGTAATCCCCCTCTTCAAGGTACACGTTGCCGACGTTGCCAAGAATGATGCTCTCCCCCTGCCGGTCGGCCAGCTCTTTGGCCACTTCCTGCGCCAGACGGTAACACCAGAGGGCGCGTTGATAGTCGCCGCGAATTTTGTAAATCAAACCAATGTTGCCCAGCGCGCGGTAGGCAGCCTTCTGGTTGCCTGTCAGTTTGGCAAATTTCTGGCTGGCCTCGAAATTGGCGAGTGCCTGGTCGTAGTTGCCCTGATACCAGTGGAGCACACCCAATTCCCGCAGCGTTTCGTCCAGCCCGTGCCTTACATCCAGGCTTTCATAATAGGCTTTGGCCTGCGCCAACCACTCCGAGGCTTCCTGGTACGCGCCGCGGCGGATCAGGATTCCGGCAATGGCCGCCTGACAGCGTGCCCGGCTCTCGCCGTCCTGGTTTTTTGTGGCAATTTCCAAAGCCTGGCGGAAGATAGCCTCGGCTTTTTCCCAATCCCCGGTAAGCTGCCAGATTTGCCCCATGCGAAGCATGATTTCCGGCTGTTCATCTTGGGGCAGGAGCGGCAGCAATCGTTGAAAATAGTCGATGGCCGCCTCGTTTGCGTAGGCGCGTTGCGCCGCGATACCCGCTTTGAGAAAGTATTCGCGCTTTTTCTCCTGGTTATCGCTGGCGCCATAGTGGTAGGCAAGCTGGTTCAAAAATTGATCCAGCTTGTGCGGGTAGGTCCTTTCGATGTACTTCCCGGCCTGTTCGTGCAGCATCGTGCGCGTGGCGACCGCCAGGCTCTCGTAGGCCACCTCGCGCGTCAGGATGTGTTTGAAGAGGTATTCCAGCTCGGGTTCGGGTTTGTCCAGCGGGGTAATTTCCAGTTGGTGAAGGTGTTCGAGGTGGTTTTTGACCTGATCCGGCGCGCCCAGTTGGGGGTAAATCCCCCACAGCCAGGCGGCCTTGAACAAACGGCCAATCACGCTGGCGACTTTTAGCGTGGTTTTCGGCCCCTCGCTCAATTGGTCGATACGGCTGATGATCAGGCTGTGCAAACTTTCCGGAAGTTGGACCTCTTCCAGCGCGCCCGCCTCCGCCGGGTCGATGCCCTGATCGTGAATCAGGTTGAGCATTTCGTCGATGTAAAAGGGGTTGCCCTGTGCTCGTTCGGAGATACGCTGGATGAACTCGTCCGGGACGCGTTCGATATTCTCGAAGAGCTGTTTGAGTTTTAATTCGATCAGCCGGAGGGCCTCTTGCTGGGTGAAGTCGGTAAGGCGAATTTCGGTGAAATGGCTGAAGTTTCTGCCGCGGGGCTGAATGGCCTCTGTTTCGGGAGGGCGGTACATCATCAGCACCATTACGGGGACGTCGATCACGTTGCGCCCAATGGTTTCCAGCAGATCGTTGGAGAGCGGATCGATCCAGTGGCAGTTTTCCAGCACCAACAACAGAGGCGTTTCCCTGGCGCGATGGCGCACACACTCAACCAGCATCGCCTCCAGGGAGGCCTTCCGCAATCCTGCGTCCATCGAGCGCGTTAACGCGTTTTCGGGGATGCTGAGATTCAGGGGCAGCCCCAGCAGGGGAGCGCGTTGGAGAAAATTGGGATCGATTTCCTCCAGCCGGGATTGAAGACGGCTGATTTGTTCCGCGGATGTCCAGGAGGGATCGAGATCGAAAAATCCACGCAGCAGATTTTGCCACACCAGGTAAGGAGCGTTGGTGCCATGGGAAACGCACTCCCCTCCAAAGGGGGTGAGGCCCTGCTCGATTGCCAGGCGGATGATCTCTGCGCTCAGCCGCGATTTCCCCATACCTGCCTCCGCGGTGATGCCAATGACCTGTCCCTGGCCGTTTAACACGCGTTCGATCTTGCTCTGAGCGATGCGCAATTCCCGCTCGCGTCCCACCATCGGGAGTTTGTATTCAGGCGCCTGGAGCTTTAGCCTGCGCCGGTCCTTTTGTCCCTTGAGATGGCGGATGGTCACTTGCTCTGTTTTGCCTTTTACCTGGATGGAGGGGAGATTGGTCCAGGTAAACTCCTCGTTTTCGGCATATACGGTCTCGCTCATTAGGATTTGGCCGCGTTGAGCTGCCTGCATCAGGCGAGCCGCCAGGTTCACCGCGTCGCCCATGACCGTGTATTCCTGGCGCAAGGGCGAGCCAACCTGCCCGCAGAAAACGAAGCCGGTATTGATCCCAATGTGTACCGGCATATCTGGAATGTCCTGCAAATCCAGAGCGCAGTACAAAGCCCGGTTCACGTCATCTTCGTGGGCAATTGGCGCGCCAAAGAGCACAATGAACTTGCTGCCTTTGTCCCCTATGTCGATTTTGTTCAGGTAGCCGTCGTACGATTGCACGATTTCGATTACCTGTTTGAAGTAATGTTGCAGTTTCCGGGCCGCGTGCGGGTCGTTGTCGTAATCCAGCGGATCGAAACGTACGAACAGCACCGTTACTTTGCGGTGTTCGTTGACGAAACTGGTCAATCCCTCCTGGATGCGCTGGCTGATGGCCGGGTGCAGGTAGGCTTTTACCGTGTGGATGGCCGCCTGGGGCAGCTCTGGCCAGGTGCGCGCTGTCGGCTTCGGAGGCGGGTGCGACATGCCTTTCACGGCCAGGAAGCCGTTTTTTTGTTCGACGCGCAGGCCGTCCAGCATAGCCGCCAAACTCGCATCGATCACCACTTCGCCGTTTTCCGCGTGATGTTCGGCATCCGCGCTTTTTTCCAGCGCGGAGCCTGCAATCACATATTCCAGGCGAATGGAGGGAACACCCACGGTGGTACATAAGACCGGGCCGGCAGCCAACCCCGCTTTCATGGCAAGCCGGAAGGTTCCCGCGCTGGTTTCGATGGCCGCGTAATCCGACATTCGGGCTTGCATGTCCAGCGCGCATTGGATGGCCTGCCGGGCGGCCTGCGTCCGATTTTGCCGGTCGCAGGGGAACAGCACGCTCATCGCGTCTCCGCCAAATTTGCCGATGATGCCCCCGTAGGAGTGTATCAGCGCGATCATTGGCTCGAAGTAGCTGTTCAGAACGCGGGTGAGTTCCTCCGTTCCCGAACGCCCTGCTTTCCCCAAGGCTTCGCTCATGGCAGTAAACCCCGAGACATCCGCAAACAAGGCGACCGTCTCGAAGCGTTGCTCACGACCGATAGGATTGCTGGTCGGGTGTTGTGCCAGCTCTTGAGTGAGACAGTGAGGGATGAAAGATTGCCAGACGTTGGGCATAGGGCGGTGTGTCAGGTGTGGCTTCGTTTTCTGCCTGTTGTTTGGGCATCACTGAACGATGACCGGCAGGAACACGTCGATTGGCGGGGTGGGGATACCGACGTCCGTGCTGGGATCATTCCCGGGTACCAGCAGGGGGCGGTCTGTGCCTTTCAGATGGCCTTCTACTGCCTCGATGTCCACGGGTGTGAGCACATTCAGCGGGGTGATTTCGAGCCAGTAGGTGGCTGCTTCGCGGCCGTAGATGTCGAGCTGGTAAGTACCGTCGGTCGGTGCTACGAAAGTGGCCTGCTCGATGGGCAGTGCGGAGGAGGCCGCGGTTATCAGATTGCCGCCCGGCCCCCAGACGAAGAGGTTCGCATCCCCGCTCAGGGAGGTCAGATCGATTTGAATGATGTCTCCCGCGGTGAGCGGCAGGCGGTATACCTGTCCTTCATCGTGTGCGATGCTGGAGGTGGGTGGGGTGAAGTTGATCAGTTGGGTTGCCGGGGAGGAGATGTTGCCGGCCCGGTCCACCACCCAGACCTGCAAGTAATGCGCGCCCGGTGCAGGGAGGAGCATCCACTGAAAGTTGGTGGTGTCCGGCTGGTATGGCAGCCAGCCGCTGTTCGCCGCCGGCACCCAGTCCCCTATGTTGCGGTCGAAGATGTATTCCAGATATAGCACCCGCGCCAGGCCTGAGCCGCCCGTATCCGTCGCGTTGAGGCGAAGGGAGATATCCGGCTGGTTGGTGGTGACCTCTCCGTTGTTGAGTGTGAAATCGACGATCATGGGTGGGATGGTGTCGCCCGTGGGCGGCAGGGCCAGCACGGTGCGTGTGACCGTGTTATTGGCCGGGTTGGTGTCGCCGAAGCCGCTCATCGGGCTGAGGGAAACGGCCAGATCATAATTGCCAGGCGCGCCTACTGTCCACGGGAAGGTCACGGAGAGCGCGCTGTTGGGGGAGATGGTGGTGGTGACGCTCATCACCGTGCCGGGACCCGCCCCCCCGCCGGAGATGACCAGCCCAATGTCCATGCTTGCCGCGATGTTTGCCATGGGCGACATCGAACCCGTCCTGCGGCGGATGGTCAGCCCCACCGAGACGGTTTCTCCGGCGCGGACGTTGGCGGGCAGCAGCCAGAGGTCGTAATTCAGCATGAACATATCGTCCATGTTCATCCCGTTCACGATCTTGTAAGCGTTTGGCAGGGTGGCGCTGATCTCGGATGTGTTGGTGACGGTGAGATCGTACATGCCGGGTGTGATGCTGAAGGGGACGGTCGCCCGGATGTGTTGCGGGCTGATGAAGACCACATTTTCCAACGGGATCAGGGTGCCGGAGATGCTCGATTTCAGGCCCGCTGTCATGTCGGGTGAAAAGTCGGCCCCAAAGATGTCGATGGCTGCGGGTCTATCGTTGGGCGCGGAGGAGGGGAAGACGGAATCCACGCGCAGCCCGTTGGGGTCGAAAGAGGTGAACCCGCTCCAGAACACATCTTGCTCACCGTTGGGGTTGATCACCTCTACCGGGTACCTGCCTGTTGGGAGGCCCGGGGGGACGGTGACGTCCAGTTGGGTAGCGGACACGAATATCACGTTGCTCATGGTGGTCGTGCCGAAGAGCACGATGGCGCCGGGGTCGAAGTTCACGCCCTCGATTTTTACCGAGGTGCTGACGGTGTTGGCAGCCTGATCGGGCACAACGGCGGTGATGACCGGGCGGGTGAAATTAGGGGGCAGCACCAGTGTTCTTTCGCTCACCGCGTTGTTGGCCGGGTTCGGGTCCTCGCCGTTGATGCTGACGATGGCAAAGTTGGTCAACGTGCCGGTTTGTACTGGCGACACGGTGATGGTGATCATCTCAGACGCACCCGCCTTTAGCTCCAGCAAATTGCAGGACACATTGTTGCCGGTGAGCGAGTTGCAGGTGCCTTGTGCAATCGTGAAGGAACTTGAGAAGGACAGCAGCGTGGCGTCGTTGGGCACGAAGTCAATAATGTTCAGATTGGTAGCCCGGTAGGAGCCGTTGTTGCTGATCACCAGTGTATAGGTGAGCAGGTCTCCCAGCACCACCGTGTTGGAAGAGGCTGTTTTTTGGATTTCCAGATCATTCTGGAAGCAAGCATTCAGGAAGCGCTCCAGAATCTGCATTCGGTCTGTCAGCGAGGGGATGGCCTCCAGCGGGAAGCCCAGCCAGGTGGTCTTGTAGACACCGTTGGTATTCTCCAACCCGACCGCAGCTGGAACCGATGCCGCGGGTGCGCTGGGGGAGAGGGGAGCGGCTTTTCCTTGCCCCCACTGATTGGCAAGCAGTCCACCGGTGGAGGTGAGGATGTCGCCATAAAAGGCGATATTCGCCTCGCTGGTGGGAGTGAACACATCGCTGGCGTTGGAGAAGAAAAATGATGTCGTGTAGGGCCCTAAGCCGTCGTAGCTGTTGGTGCCGGTAACGGTTATGGTGGCGGTAGGGGAGGTGCCGCTCTCCATGGCGCCCAAAGCCCCCAGATAATTTTGCATCAGCAGGGTCGGGCTGTTGTCCGTAGTGGTTTTATCCCAGGCGTAGTCCTGGCTGCTGATGAACAGACAGCCGCCATTGTCCAGCCAGCTGGCCAGAGATGCTTCCGTAGATGCCTCGGGGCCGGCCAGGCCGGTGCCTCTGGTAGTCGAGAAGGTATCTCCGGTAAACCAGATCACCACGGAATAATTGTTCAGTACCGCCAGAGAAGGCTCGTTGGTGGAGTTTGCAGTATTCCAGGTGGTGTAGTCGTATCCCAGCATGTCCAGCACCTGTGTGTAGCTGAGTACTACGTTCGGGGTATTGTCATCGTCGTCCACGAGTAGAATTGGCGGAAACACGGGGACTCGGGTTGGGGGATTATCTTGAGCGAAGGCATTGTCCTCAGCGTCTATGGGCAAAATAGGCGCCCGCCCTGTGGGGTTGTTGGCCGCGCCGGGCATTGTGAGCTGTGATGTGCGCCGAGCCTGGACCGCGGCAGCAGCACTGTCCGCAGTAGCCCAGGTAATCCCTACCAGAGTGGATGAAAGCACAAAAATAGCGAAAATTAAAAATGTGCGCTGGGTTTTCATGGGGTAAACTCCTCTCGGCTGGCAGTTGAAAAGCTCATCCGGTATTATTTTACCAGCCAGCCTATCGATAATGCCAAATAAGAACGTAGATTTTAGCGTTCAGATGCGCAATGGTTGCTCCATTCGTACCCGAAGCTGTAATTGCATAAACGCAGGCGATACCGAAATTTTTTCATGTCGTGATGCTCTCGAAATTCGCTTACGGCACGCGCACCGTGAACTCATCGAACGCGATCACAGCCTGGTCCCCCTCCCTATTCATGCCCACCTCCAGTCCAATCGTGCCGCTGGACAGCCGGTCATCGAGCGCATGTGCCACGTATTGCCCGTTAATGAAAAACGTGAAGTGGCTGTCTTGTGCCACGATCTCGATCTGATTTTGCGCGCCAGGGATGATGGCTTCCGAGAAGGATGAATCGATGATCGGGAACCATTCATCATTGAAATGCACCCAAAAGGAATACTGCTGCTGGTTGGTCAGGTCGAAGAGATAATAATTGTTGGTGCTCTCATCGTTGCGGAAGGTAACGCCATACTGGGTGTCTGAAGTGCCGCTCAACTGCTGTGCCTGTACCGAGAGGTAGAAATCGCTTTGCGGCGCCATCTCAGGCCAGACCTGCCAAACAAACCCCTGATTGGCGGTCACGGTCCAAACGTATTGCCCGTCGATATTCCACACGATGTTGGCATACTCGTCACTGGTTACCCCATCCCTCCAATCGTTGATGTTCTGATCGAACGAGTCCGCAAGCACGATGGGCCAGGAAGCCGCGGTCTGGCGCAGGGTGTTGGCTGCGGTTTCCGTTGCCTGCGCGGATTGTGTGGCTGGGAAGTTGGGCGTGGGTGTGCTATCGAAGGTTTCGCTCATAGAGATCAGGTTGCCCAACATAATCGCGCCCACGGTGCAGACCAGTATAAACCCGGTGAGGAGCAACAAAGACACCCGGATTGCCGTCCTGCCGGACGCGGGGGGTGCGCCCTCTCTTGCCAGGGGTGCCCCCGCCAGGGGCGCGACCGCGCCCCGCATGGGTTGCGGTTGCTCAGCTTGAGCCGGGCGCGCTTCGGTTTGTCGCTCGACCACACCGGGAGTGAGCTTTCCGCCTGCGGCTGCGTCCAGCCCGCGTAAAAACTCGCTCGCGGAGGGGTAACGATCTTCCGGTTTCTTTTCCAGCGCGCGTAGCATCACCTCGTCCACCGCTGCCGGCAGCTCGGGGCGCAATTGCCTCGGCGGCTGTGGCCGCTGGCTGATGTGTTTGAACGCGGTCACCATCTCGCTGACCCCGCTGAACAGCGGCTGGCCGGTCAGCGCGTGGTATATCAACGCGGCCAACGAGTACACATTGGAGCGGATGTCCATCCCGTGTTTGCGCACTTGCTCCGGGCTGGTGTAAAAAGGGTTGACCTGCGGGACGCGCGCCGCGGACAGGGCATCCACGATTTGCACCACCCCCAGATCGGCCAGATAGGGCTGCCCGCGCTCATCGAATAGCACGTTGTTCGGCTTCAAATCCATGTGGAGTATGCCGCGCTGCGCGGCAAAGTCCAATGCCTGCGCCAGGGGCGTGAAGGTCTGGACGATTTCCTCCAGCGAGAGCGTACCGGCTTCCAGCCTGTCCCCCAGGCTGCCCCCCTCCATCAATGGCATGACGATGAAGGGACGATTGTTTTCGTCTCCGTAGTCCAGCACCGGCACAATGGCCGGGTGTTCGAGCTGGCGCAGTTTTTCGGCCATTTCGTTGAAGGCGCGCTCCGCGGTCATGGTGTATAAAGATTGGCTCTTTAGCAGCTTGAGCGCGACCTCGCGGTTTTGCTCCGGGTCGCGGGCGCGAAACACAGTGCCGCGTTCGTTTTCGCCAATGGGCGACAAGATTTCATATTTTCCTACGTGCTGGGGGTGCATGGTAAACTCCTGAATCAGGTTAAGGGGCCAGCCGCTCGATGTGCCAGGTGCCATCGGTCAGCGGAGAATAACGAAAGCGGTCGTGCAGACGATTGGGCTGCCCCTGCCAGAACTCGAATTCTGAAGGTTTCAACACGTATCCGCCCCAGTGGGGTGGCCGGGGTACGGGCCGTTTTCCGAATTTGCGCGCAAAGTGCTCGAAGCGTGACTCCAAGACAGCGCGGTTTTCGATCCTCCGGCTCTGTTCGGAAGCCCAGGCGCTGATCTGGTTGTCACGCGGCCGGGTGCGGAAGTAGTCGTCGGATTCGTCCGCCGGAATTTTGGACGCCATGCCCCAGATGCGTACCTGCCTGTTGAGTGGCTGCCAGTAGAAGACCAATGCAGCAAAGGGATTTTCGGCCAGTTCATGGGCTTTTTGGCTCTCGAAGTTGGTAAAGAAACGAAAGCCGCGGGCGTCAAACCCTTTGAGCAACACCATCCGCGCCGAGGGAATCCCGTGCCGGTTGGCGGTCGCCAGCGTCATAGCGTTGGGAAAGGGCAAGCCGGTGTTTTCCGCGGCTCGAAACCATTCGGAGAATTGCACGATTGGGTCCGGGTGCAAATCGGATCGTCGCAGGGGGGAGAGCGAAGGGGGAATGGTTGCGTTCATGAGGACGGGGCGAAGGTCACAGCTTGCGGAAACCAGAAGAATATGCTCTGATCATACCCGATTTTTCGGTAAAAGTTTGCTCGAAATGGGCGGATGGTTGGGGTACAATAAATAAACGTGGAGCGTACTGGTCTTATTCGTCTTACTGGTCTTATTCGTCTTACTGGTCTTATTCGTCTTACTGGTCTTACTGGTCTTACTGGTCTTATTCGTCTTACTGGTCTTACTGGTCTTACTGGTCTTATTCGTCTTACTGGTCTCATTGGTCTTAGTACATCCTTGCGTAAATTCGTTCCTAATTTGAACAACTGACTTAGTGGGGTATACTTGGGCCAGGAGGTGAAAAGATGCGTGGTCCCAAGCCCAAGTATCCC
>JALUWE010000110.1 GCA_027019845.1 Anaerolineales bacterium
GTCGAAGTGCTCAAAGAGGCCCGCCACACGCTGGAAGAAGGCGACGTACATGGCGCGGAACACGCGCTGGGCAAGGCACAGGAAGGCGCCTCCGCGGAGGTGCTGGCGCTGGTCAACCAGGCCCTGGCCGCGCTCGAAGAGGGAGACCAGGCCGCCGCGTTGGATGCCATCGAGCAGGCCATCCAGGCAGCTGGCGGCGCGGCAGAGGACGGCGGTGGCGAGCATGACGACGCTGGCGGCGAGCACGATCAGATGCCAGCTCCCGATACCGGCGGTCAGGAACATGACGACGGCGGCGGAGAACACGACCAGTCACCCCCTCCCGACACCGGCGGCCAGGAACATGACGATGGCGGCGGAGAACATGATGGGTGATGACGAAGGCAAGTGCTCAGGTATAGCGTAGGAACACAGATTCGACGAAAACGGGAGCGTGGCGCACGCCCCCGTTTTTTCGTGCCGTGACATTTGTCATGTGAATCGAGGGACATCTGTCATCGGCAAAAATGCGTATGGGCAAACCTTCCAGAAACCTGTATTATTTGTGTAAATTGACACAAATGAGCACCAGAATCAAAACCCTCTTCCTGATCACCATCCTGCTCGGTTTGGGTGCGCTGACCAGCACACCAACCAGCGCTGCCGCGCCCGGAGATGCCTACTCCGAACAGACCCATATCTTTTTCAGCGCGGGTTGCGCGGATTGCTGGCCGTACGTGGAAGAGGTCCTCATCCCAACCCTACAGGCCAACGGCCTGGCCGCCAATCCTGTCATTCACGATTACACCAACCCGGACGAGCGCGCGCTGCTCCTCAACGTGGCGGACAGCGTGGATTTGCCGCGCTCCATCGCGGATTCGCTCTACGCCTTCGTGCCCACCCCGCAGGGGACGCTGGTCATCCTGGGGCACGTGCCACCCGATCTGGTACGTGCTGCGGTCACCTCGCCCAATCTGCCTCCCAGGCTGGTGCTCTGGCAGCCGGAGATGCACGCTGAGCCGACCGAATATCGTTTGTGGGCCTGGTCTGGGGAGGTGCAGACCTTCCCCATCGACACCCCCTTCGAGGAAGCCGTGACCCAGGCGGTGCAGGCCGCCGGCCCGCTTCCGGTGGGGCTGGCCAATCTTGGGGAACTGCTCCCCGCGGTGGTGGTGACCGGATTGGTCGATTCGGTCAACCCGTGCGCGTTCGCGGTCATTCTGCTGTTGCTGGCCTTTTTGTTCACCCTGCGCAAATCCCGCGGGCGCATTTTGCAACTCGGCCTGGTGTATGTCGGCATGATCTTCCTGGTCTACTTCGCCATCGGGCTGGGCATCTTGCGGGCTGTGCGCCTTTCGGATGACCCTCACTTCGTAGCGCGGCTGGGTGCCTGGCTGCTGATCGGGCTGGGCGCCATCAACCTGATCGAATACTTCTTCCCCAACTTCCCGATCAAGTTGCACATGCCCAAAGCCGCCGGCGCGCGCACGAACGAATTGATCCGGCAGGCCACCTTACCGGCCACCATCGGCGCGGGGTTCCTGGTCGGGCTGTGTACTTTCCCCTGTTCGGGCGGTATCTACGTCTCGATCATCACCCTGCTGAACGCCAAAACCACGCTCGCCTGGGGGGTGGCCTACCTGGGGCTGTACAACGTGATGTTCGTGCTGCCGCTGATCGCCATCCTGCTGGCTGCGGGCAACCGGGCCACGGCCAAAGCCTGGGCGCGCTGGGAACGCGTACACGCCTTGCAGATCCGTCTGTGGTACGGCCTGATCATGGTAGGATTAGGTACGGCCATGCTGTGGTGGGTGCTCCGATGAAACGCTATCTGCCTTTTGTGCTGATCGCGTTGGGCGCGCTGCTGGTTTTGACCGGCGCGGGCAGCGCGTACCTGAACCAGCTCGTACAAAACCCCCAACCCGCGCCACTGCCCGTGCGCCTGGCCGGGTTGTCGCTGATCGCCAAAAACGAAGGCGCAATCGCATTGCGAGAAGTGAGCGAGTTACATGGCCAGGATTTCCTGCTCACATCCGGCGCGGTAGGCCGCTACGGTACCAACCACGAAGCCACCCTGTGGGTGAGCGGCGCGCCGCATCCCCTGATCGCGGCCCGCATGATCGCCTCCATGCACGAAAAAATCGGCCAGGGCAACTCCCCCTTTGTGCCCATCGGCACCCGGCAGCACAACCAGCACACGATTCACGAACTGGAAGGCATGGGGCAGAAACATTTTTATTTTCAGTCTGGCAACCTGATTGTCTGGCTGGCAGTCGATCCGGAACTGGCCGAGCAGGTACTACAAGAAACGCTGGCCTTCTACCGTTGATCAAAGGAGCGAAAAATGGCCGCTGCCAAACGAACCCGACGTAAAAAGGCGCGCCGCAACCGGGCGCGCAAGCGCCGGCAACAGAGAACCATCCAACTCATGATCATCGCGCTGGGGGTATTGTTGGTGGGCGCCAGCGCGTTCTGGCTGTTGCGCGACCCTTCCGCCTCAGCCGCACTGGAATATCACCCCGAAGATGTGGTGTATGACCGCCCGTTACGCGCGGTACACGAGATGGAAGGCGCCAAACTAAACGAAATCCCTTTTCTGCCCGCAGACGGGCCCCAACCCAAGATAGCCGTTTCGGAGGATTTCTACAACTTCGGCACGGTGGGGCCTAACGACGTAGTGACCTATGAATTTGCCATCTTCAACATCGGAGACGCGCCGCTGACCATCAGCCGTGCCTACACCACCTGCAGCTGCACCACCGCGGACTTCACCGCCACCATCATCCCGCCTGGCAAAGTCTCCATCATGACCCTGACGTTCGACGCCGGCTACCACGACGTGGCCGGGCAGACCGTGCGCCGCGGGGTGATCATCGAGAACAACGACCCCACCCAACCCGAATTCGAAATCTGGGTACAGGCCTCCGTGGCGCGGGAATAACCATTCCCGATTCACGATTCTCGATTCTCGAACCACGATTCACGATTCAAACCCGGGAGAGAAAACCATGACCGAAACCCTACAAGAAGACACCTTCACCGTTCCCGAAGCCCAACCCCAAGCGGAACCGCAACCCAAGAAACGGGGCTGGATAGGCCAATTCCTGGCTTTTGGTTTACTGCTTGCCCTGTTAGGCCTGCTCGGATGGGGACTGGCCAGAGTGCAAGAGGGTCCCAAAAGCTCCGGCCTGGCCCCCGATTTCACCATCACCAGTTTCGATGGCGAAACCCTGACCCTGAGCGAGCTGCGCGGTCAGGTGGTGGTGATCAACTTCTGGGCCTCGTGGTGCCCGCCCTGCCGCGAAGAAGCCCCCTACCTGGAGCGCACCTGGCGCAAATACAAAGACCAGGGTGTGGTCTTCATCGGCGTGGACTATGTGGACACCGAACCCGAAGCCCTGGCCTACATCGAAGAGTTCGACATCACCTATTTCAACGGGCCCGATCTGGGCACCCGCATCTCCCAGGCCTACAACATCCAGGGTGTGCCGGAGACGTTTTTCGTGACCAAAAACGGGGAGCTGCGCGAGCCGCACATCGGGCCGCTATACCCGCCCACGCTGGACAACATCATCGAAGAATTGCTGGCCGAACCATATCAAGGAAACTGAAGCATGTTGAACGACATCGGATTTTTTGCGCTGGCCATCGCCTTTGGTCTGGCTGTGTACGCCTGCGTGGCCGCGCTGTATGGCGGCTGGAAAGCGCGCCCCCAGTGGGTAGAGAGCGCACGCAACGCCTCGATTCTGATCTTCCCGCTGCTCACCGTATCCGTAATCATCCTGGTGTACGCGC
>JALUWE010000111.1 GCA_027019845.1 Anaerolineales bacterium
TGGTCAATTGGGATGCCATCATTGCCCCTGCATTTTTGGCAATCGTTTTTCCGGCGCTATTCATGTAACAACCCGTTGGTGGCAATGGGCACGCAAATTAACCTGTTGCGGCACGAGATTTCTGGAACTCTGGGCGGCTATCACTTTTTTCCTCTGCCTCGGCAACTTTCTGAGCTTCCTTTTGAGCGCGCAAATGCCCGCCTGCTGTAACCTCAGGAACCGTGGCGAGCACAGGAAGAGACAACAGATTTTGAACATCCACCGGGAAACGAAACGTTCGATCCAGCAGCGCACCGCCCCCAATACCTATTCCGCTGAGCAGAAACCCCACCGCAATGAAAACGCCCAATTCGAGCACCGTTTGTTTCAAAGACACCTCAGGTTCGAGAGGCACAGTAGGCGCATCGATGATCAGGTAAGTTTGATTGGCGTCGTTGTCCACCTGCGCCAGAGCCAGTCGTGCGTTTTCCACATTGTCCAGCGCTTTGGCATAGCGCGTCTCGGCCAGCCGGAGCTTGGATTGTAACCGCTCGATCTCCACCATCTCCAAATCGGGTCGATTGCCGCGCAAGGGTTCGGGGTGCGTACGCAAATAATCCTCCAATTCCTGGCGGGCTGTCTCCAGCTCTTCTTTGTACACCTGCGTCAGGTTCTCGAAAAATGACAGAGCGGCCTCCCCCTCTACCCGATCACCATTCACTTTCCACTCAATATAGTTTTCGATAATGGCATTGACCAACTGATAGGCGATTTGCGGGTCCTCGTGCGCCGCGCTGACCTGCACCTGGTTGTTGCCGAGGGGAATTGCCCATACTGCCTTACGCGCCTCTTCGATGGTATCCTCCACCGCCTGCGGGCCTTCCGCCATTTGTTCCTCCAGATCGGTTTTGATGATGATGGCGCGCACAAACGCGTCCGTTTGCAACAAGTCCAGAATTTCTGTAGACGTGTCTTTCGCAGGGGTGTTCCACGAAAACGGCACATCGCGTATCGAAGTCAGCGAGGCCAGCAGCGACTCTTTTTGCACGTATACCACCCCGTCGGCTCTGTATTTTGGCTCCCTGACGGCATAATACACGCCCGCCGCCCCGATGAACAAAGCGATGGGGACCAGATAAAGCCAGCGGTGGCGGAAGTAACTTTCTGACAGACGTAGTAAAACAAGACGAACCATGATCTTTCCTTTGCAGTGTGAGCGCACACCAATCGAAAAATCTTTTCAGATGGGCTATTTACGCGCCCAGATACTGATGCTGCGCACGTGCCAGTCGCCTCCCCACCACTCTCCACCTCGAAAATAAACAGTGGATACCCCCGCGGGGATGGGCGTCCAATACGACCAAAACGCACCGGAATTGTATTTGCGCTGATCCTGAACCTGCGCTGGCTGCCAGGTCGCGCCCCCGTCGAAGCTCACCTCGATCTGGCTGCCAATACCGGCGAACCGCAGATAGGCGTTTTCCGGGGCCGGCTGGCTGAAGTTGACAAACGGGGGCGTGCTGGCGTCCACGTAGCGCCGGTCGGCCTGGATCATGGTGAAAGGCACCGAAGGGACGATCCGGATGTTGTCCCAATGCCAGGTGTTGGGGCCGCAGGTATTGCACCCCTTGGTTGGATTGTAGGAGTGGTGGCTGAATTGCACCACGCCCTGGGTCCACCCCAACGGCTGGATGTCGGCGTCGATCCACCAGTAGTTGTAATCGGGCATCCCGAACATCAGATGATCGCGTGAAATGCGAATTTCAAAGGTATCGCGTCGCACCGCGCTTGGCTCAAGAAAATCCTCGTAGCTCATCGCCGGGTTGTCCTCCACGTCCTGGACGTTGAAATTCCGCACCACTTGCGCCTGGAAGGTGGTTTCGTCGGGGAACAAACTCATCGAGAATTTGACCGCGTTGCGCGGCTCGCCGCTCAGGTCAGGCAGCCAGTCCTCCAGCGGTAGCTGCAAGTTGTCATCAAACGGCGTGATCCAGATGGTGATCCAATCGCGCCCCGAAGTGCGCAGCGTGGACAGATCAAATCGAATCACAGCCTCTCCGTTGCCGAAATCGACCATCTGATTGGGGGTCAGATAAATCGCACCGTAGTTTTCATCGTTGATGGCCGTCATCAGGTGATCCCGGCATTGGTAAACCGCACCCTCATAAGTGGCAACCTGATGGGTGGCGGGCGGTGGGCTGCAATCCAGCCCGTGCCAGGCATCCATCGGCGTGAGCGCGTACAGGTTGTCGCTCGTGTTGCGCGAATGCACGGTAATGTCCCAATTCGGTGATTGCCACGGCGTGGGAGCAGCCGGATCACCATCAAAGCCTTCATAAAAGGCGGATTTGTTATTCGTGATTGGCAGATACACCGTTTGGCCTGCAAGCGGCTGGCTTTTCAGTTGGGAAAGGTTCTGCGAGATGGCATCGGCGTTCTGTGCCCGCAACACGCCAAACAAGGCCGCCAAAACCAGACCAACCAAAACACTTCCGTGCAAAATACTCTTGCGGTTCATACCGTCTACCTCTCTTCTGGAAAAGTAGACGCACCATACTTGCAAATGAACCTGTTGTCAATGAGACGCACACCGACGCCAAACGGATACGCAAGCATTCTACCCCAACCGTTTTGCTTGCTTAAGTACCGGCAATTACCCTTAAGTACCAATCCGGTACTTTTACACTATCACTTCCCCCTCTCTTGTTTTGGCAACAAAATGCCTGAACACGCTGCCCGTATCGTCCCCCCACTCCCAGTTGGCGACAATGCCCACCCGCCGGATGACCAGCCGCTCGATCTCCGGGCGCACGTCGTCCAGCGCGCGGTACAACACCGGCTCGTCGTTGAGCATGGCCGTGTACCCCCTCCCATCGAAGCGCACGCCCAGACGGAAGGGCAGCCCCCAAAAAATGCGTTTCCCCACGTTGGTCCACACCGCCTCGTACAAATCCTCGAAACCATTCAGGCGGAAAAAGGAGGAGATCGAAGCCCCGTCGTAAAAATCGTCCAGCCAACTGCTGACAATCAAATAATTGTCCGCGTCCTGCCAAAAGATCAACCCGCCGCGGCCCTTATGATACTGCCCCCGTCCCGTACCCGGCGGGGTGATCTCGACTTCCAAATGGGCGAAGCCGGGCGTGTCCCAGTCGATCAGGTAGGCGGTGCGTCCGGGATTGGGGTGCTCCAACGAGGCCCGCACCCGCGCGCTGCCGTGGCCGGTGCGCTCGATCACCCCTCGCCCGATCTGCTTACGCCACACCCTCCCCCCCCGCGTGGTTACGGTCTCGTCCAGGTCGCCCTGCTCACCATCGAATTCGTCACGAACCACGGTGCGCTCGCCGCTCCAGGAGCGGGGCGGCTCGAAACCGAACACCGCGGGCGCGGGCACACTGCGGGGATGCACCTCCAACGAGCGAAAAACGCCCCCCGGGCCCGCGGCGGAAACGTGCAACCCCACGCCGGAAGCCTCTTGCAGGCTGGCATCGAAAAACCACCTGTCGAACAACAACTGGCCGTTCAGGTACAACGCGAAAGCCCCGCCATCATCCAGGATTTGGAGGTCGTTGGGTGCGGCGGTGTGCAGCCCCGGCGTGATGCTGTCCGCCACCGTTTTCTCGCGCCCCCCGACTTTCAATTGCAGGCGGCAGCCCCGCTTGCCCAACTGTAAGCACCAGTGATTTTCCGCGTCCACCACCCGCCACAAAACAGCGGGAACGGCCTCCTCCCGGGCCGGCGCGTCCAGCCTCAAGTGGATTAACCCGG
>JALUWE010000112.1 GCA_027019845.1 Anaerolineales bacterium
ATTCTGGCCCACGTCGCCGATAAACATGTCGCCGGTGAGCGGATCGAAGCTGAACCGCCAGGGGTTGCGCAGGCCGAGGGCCCAGATTTCGTCGCAGTCGCCGCCCGCGCCGTCCGCGAAGGGGTTATCTGCCGGAATGGTGTAAGGGCCGCTGGCGCAGTCGGGAGCGTTGCCGCCGCCATCCACGTCGATGCGCAGGATTTTGCCAAGCAGAATTTGCGAATTTTGAGCGTTGTTGTTGGGGTCGTTCGCACCTCCGCCATCGCCGGTGCTGATATACAGGTAGCCGTCGTTGGGGCCGAAGTTGAGGTCCCCGCCGTTGTGGTTGACGGCCGGCTGGGGGATGACCATCAGAATCACTTCGCTATCCGGGTCGGCCAGGTTGGGATCGTTGGTAACGCTAAAGCGGGATACCACGGTGTCGCCGTCGGGGTTGCGGGTATAGTTGACGTAAAAATAGCCGTTACTGGCATAGTCGGGGTGAAAGACCAGCCCCAGAAGCCCTTGCTCGTACTCGATGGAGCGCACCCGGTCGGTGATGTCCAGGAAAGGGGTGGAGAGCACCGTGCCATCGGGTTGCACCACCCGGATTGTGCCGCCCTGCTCGACCACGAACAGCCGCTCGTCGCCGGCGTTGGCGATATCCACGGGCGCGTTCAGGCCAGTGGCGAAGGTTTCCACGCTCAGATCGAGCGGCCCGCTGGCGGGCGTCTGCACCTGCGCGGCCGCGGCCCACATGCTGCCGAGCACGAACACCGCGCTCAAAGCCAGGCCGAGAACAAAAACCAGATTCCACTTTTTGTTTGTGTTGCGCACTACACATTCTCCTCATCATGATTTTGCCAGACTTGCAGCCGCTCGAGAGCCTGGTAATCGGTCAGGTCGAGTTTGAGGGGGGTAATGGACACGTAGCCCTCTGCCAGCGCGCCGAAATCCGTACCCGCTTCCGGCACCCCGGTGGGGACATCGCCGCCGATCCAAAAGTAGGGCCGCCCGCGCGGGTCTTCCCGGCGGTCGAGGGCATCGCGGTACACGCGCAGCCCCAGGCGGGTGGGCATCCAGCCTTTGATCCGCTCGTCCGGCAGATAGGGCACGTTGACGTTGAGCAGGGTGGTGTTGGGCAGTCCGTTGTGGAGCAGTCTTTCGATGATTTTGCGTGCCACGCGCGCCGCGGGCCCGTAGTCGCGTTCGGGGCCCAGGTTTTCGGGCGAATCGAGCGAAAAGGCCACCCCCGGCACCCCGCCGATGACTGCTTCCATGGCCGCGGTGACCGTGCCGGAGTAGGTCACGTCGTGTCCCAGGTTGGCGTAGGGGTTGATGCCGGAGACCACCAGGTCGATCCTTTCGGGCAGGTAGCCCAGCAGCGCGAGCGCGACACAGTCGGAGGGCGCGCCGTCGGAGGCGAACGCGGGCGTGCCGTCGGCCAGCACCGTTCTCTTGACCCGCAGGGGGCGGTGCATGGTTTTGACGTGCCCGCTGGCCGACCAGTTGCGATCCGGGGCCAGCACAGAAACTTTGCCGATCTTGCGCATCTCTTGCGCCAGGGCCAGCAGCCCAGGAGCGGTGATACCGTCGTCGTTGGTTACGAGGATGTGCATGGGGGGGGCGGGGGTAAGTGGGGTATTGGGTATTGGGGTATTGGGGTATTGGTAATTGGGTAATTGGGTAATTGGGTAATTGGGTAATTGGGTAATTACATCCTGAGCGGAGGGTGGACGAAGTCCACTCGTAGTCGAAAGATGGGTAATTGGGTAATTGGGCTTTAGGCCTTGTGGGATGGGATGTTCAGTGGTCAGTGTTCAGTGTTCAGTGTTCAGTGGTCAGTGTCAGCGTTCCAGGGCGTGCGAGGTGTTGAGCTGTCTTATTTGTCTTATTTGTCTTATTTGTCTTACTTGTCTTACTTGTCTTACTTGTCTTACTTGTCTGATTCGTCTTACTTGTCGTATTCGTCTACCTTATCCTGCGCAGCGAGTTCGACCAATCAGACCAATCAGACCAGTCAGACCAATCAGACCAGTAAGACCAATCAGACCACCTTGCCTACCCGCTTACGCTTTACGCTCTACGCTCCCATTCACCAACCCCGCCAGCCGTTCTTCGAGCAGGCCGTAGCCGGTTTCGCGAATTTCGAGGGGCAATTGTAAGAACTCGGCTGCGGCGCGGGCGCGGTCGAGCAGCTCGGGGTCCGGGTTCTGTGCCAGATATACCACACGTTTGTAGTTGCGGAAATACTCATCGCGCAGTTCCGGGAAGCGATCTAGCCCCATCTCTTTGACGAACAACCCCTCGAACCCGCGCAGTAGAAAGTCGGTCAGGAAGAAAGTGCCGGGTTCCTCTGCCATCAAGTCGTGAAAGGTCTGGCCGCCATACATCTCGTAGCAGTGCGGCCCGGGGATGCGCTCGATGTCCGGGTATTGTGCCAGCAGCGCGTCCAACGCACCGCGCGAGCCGCAGTCGCCGAAGACCACGATCAGGCGTTCGTATTGGCCGCGCAGCTCGCGGATGCGCTCCTGCACATGGGGCGCGATGCGTTCGGGGTAGTTGTGGTCGAGGGCCGGGATGCCGATCACCTCCGCGTCCCAGCCGTGTTTGGCGACGATGTCGAGCACTTCGCGGCCCAGCGCGCCGCAGATGATGAGAGCAGTGGTCATGGTTTGAGTTGGGGGGTAATTGGGTAATTGGGTAATTACATCCTGAGCGGAGGGTGGACGAAGTCCACTCGTAGTCGAAGGATGGGTAATTGGGTAATTGGGTAATTGGGTAATTGGGTAATTACATCCTGAGCGGAGGGTGGACGAAGTCCACTCGTAGTCGAAGGATGGGTAATTGGGTAATTGGGTAATTGGGTAATTGGGTAATTGGGTAATTACGCTTTACGATTTTCGATTCGCGATCTACGATCTGCCGCCCCCTGCCATCTCACCGCCTCCGGCGTCGCCGGCGTTCGCGGCCGGGTCTGGAGCGGCCATTGCCTTCTCGGGCAGCGGGCGGAGCCGGGCGGTTGGCGCGGATCCAGGTCGTGCAGTTTTCGTCGTTGCCCATCATCACATCCGCGGCCATGATGGCCTGTTTGATCTCTTGTTCGATGGGGTTGGTGATGGCGGAGGTCAGGCCGTTGGCAATCGCCATGGTCAGGAACGCGGCGTTGAGCGGGCCGCGGTTGGGCAATCCGAACGAGACGTTGCTCGCGCCACAGCAGGTGTTGACGCCCAACTCTTCGTGAACGCGGCGCAAAATGTGGAACACCTGGCGTCCGGCGTAGCGCATGGCGCCAATTGGCATGACCAGCGGGTCGATGATGACGTCCTCTTTGGGGATGCCGTAGTCCAGCGCGCGCTCGAGGATTTTTTTAGCGACCGCGAAGCGCACGTCCGGGTCTTCGGAGATGCCGGTTTCGTCGTTGGAGATGGCGATCACCGCGGCGTTGTATTTTTTGACCAGCGGCAGCACGCTCTCCAGGCGTTCTTCCTCGCCGGTCACGGAGTTGACCAGCGGTTTGCCTTCGTAGACCTCCAACCCGGCCTCCAGAGCCTTGACGATGGATGAGTCGATGGAGATGGGTACGTCGGTGACGGATTGTACGACTTTGATGGCCTCGGCCAGGATGGCGGGTTCGTCGGCCAGCGGGATACCGGCGTTGACGTCCAGCATGTGCGCGCCGGCCTCGACCTGGGCGAGGGCGTCTTTCTTGACGCGCTCGAAGTTACCGGCGGCCATCTCGCGCGCCAGCGCCTTGCGCCCGGTGGGGTTGATGCGCTCGCCGATGATGGTGAAAGGCCGGTCGGGACCGATGATGACGGTTTTGGTTTTGGATTCGAGAATGGTTTCAGCCATGGGGTGTTGGTAATTGGGTATTGGGTATTGGGTATTGGTAATTGGGTATTGGGTAATTGGGTAATTACGCTCTACGGCCTACAGCTTAGCATAGGGATTATAAACGCAAAACTCAATTCAGCTGCCGTCTTCGCCTTCTGCCGCGGGAGGGGACAGGCCGGGGGGCGGGCAGCAGCCCGTCCAGGTGGGGGAAGGCGTCGCGGGCGTGGGGAATGTGCAGCGCGGCCACGAACTCTTCCTGAAAGTCGGGATCGACCGCGGTTTCGATGTATGTTACCCGGCGGGCGATGCGCCGGGCCTCGCCGCGTTTGCCGCGGTTGAGCAGCGCGATGCGCGCCCCATCCCCGGCCGCGTTGCCCACCGCGTAGACCTTCTCCAAATCACAGTCCGGGATCAGGCCGAGGATCATGGCGTATTGAGGGTCGATGTAGCTGCCGAACGCGCCGGCCAGCAGGATGCGGTCTATCTGTGTGACGCCGGCGCGGTTCATCAGCAGTTTTGCGCCCGCGTAGAGGGCGGCTTTGGCAAGCTGGATGTTGCGCACGTCGTCCTGAGTGACCAGGATGGGTTCGCGGGTGGTGGTCTGGTCTGCGGTGGCGATCACGTATGCGGGTTTGCGCCCGTTCCAGCGCACGCGGGGGTGTTGGAGGCCGGGGTCGAAGCGTCCGTCGGGGCGCAGCACCCCGCGCAGGTACATCTCCGCCACCGCCTCGATGATGCCCGAACCGCAGATGCCCGCGGCCAGCTGCGCGGGCGGGTCGCCCTGCCATTCGTCGGACCAGCGTTCTTCGCCGATGAGGCGAAAACGGGCTTCCAGGGTTTGGGGATCGATACGGACGCGTTCGATGGCCCCGGGCGCGGCGCGCATCCCGAAGGTGATCTGCGCGCCCTCGAAGGCCGGCCCGGTGGGGCTGGATGCGCTGTACAGCCATTCGCGGTTGCCCAACACGATCTCGGCGTTGGTGCCGATGTCCGCGATCAGGGTGATTTCGTCCTGGTGGTACGGTTCTTCGGCCAGCAGCACGCCCACGTTGTCCGCGCCGACGTGCCCGGCTTGGGAGGGCAGCAGGTGGACGTTGGCCGCGGGGTGCAGGCGCAGCCCCAGATCGCGGGCTTTGATGTCCAGGGCCTCGCGGCGCGCCAGCGCGAAGGGCGCGCCCCCCAGCTCGGAGGGGTCGATGCCCAGCAGGATGTGGGTCATGGTGGTGTTGCCGACCAGGACGGCCTCGTGAATGTGGCGGGCGCGCAGCCCGGCCTGTTTTGCAGCCGCGGCGGCCAGCCGGTTGAGCGCGTCGATGATGGCGTCGTGCATCTTCTTCAGGCCGTCGGCGTGCGTCATGGCGTAGGAGATGCGGCTCATCAGGTCCTCGCCGTACTTCACCTGAGGGTTCATGGCCGATTCGGTGGCCAGCACCTGGCCGGTGCGCAGGTCGCACAGGTAGGCGGCCAGCGTGGTGCTGCCCACGTCCACCGCCAGGCCGTAGACCCCCTCGCGGTAGCCGGGATGCACCTCAATCACTTCCCGCTCGTCCCACAGGGTGACGGTCAACCGCCATTTGCCTTTGCGCAGGGCGGGTTGCAGGCGGCGCAGCGCGTGCAGGTCGATGCTCAGGTCGTGCAGGTGCCACTGTCCGGCCAGCGCGTCTTGCAGCCGGCCCCAGTCCCCGCGGTGTTCGCCCAGCGCGGCCTGCTCGACCTCGACGTACACCTGCCGGACCGCGGGGTCGATTGGGATAGCGCGTTCGGTGGCCGATTTCCGCACGATCTGTTTCTGCCCGCGGGCCTCTTCAGGCACGAAGACCAGCACGTCGCCCTGTACGAAGGCCTGGCAGGACAACCGGCAGCCGTCCGCGGACATGCGCGCCAGCAGGTCGAGTTCTTCCTGCGTGGGGGGGGAGAGGTGATCGGGGTGGGAGGTGATGCCGTGCTTCTCGAAGCGGCCTGCTTCGATCTGCACTTTGCATTTTCCGCAGGTCAACCGCCCGGCGCAGATGCTTTCGATCTCGACGCCCAGCCCGCGCGCGGCCTCCAGCAGGGATTGTCCCTGCTGCACACGCCCGCGACGGCCCGAAGGCATGAAGACGACCAGGGGTGGTTGGTTCTCGGTTGGGTGGTTGGGGGGCATTACTCCCTGCTCCTTACGCTTACCTGGCTGCCGGGTCATCCGAACTGAACACTGAACACTGAACGCGCCCGATCCACAATTGCCAATTGTGCGTTTCTGTGTTAGAAATGGTGTGTACCAATTTTTGGCTTTTTAGTATACCAGTCTCTGCATTGGTGTCAACGAAATGAGCGCGACGGCTGCGATTGAACTGACGATAGACAACGACACGGGCGATCTGCCGCTCTATTTGCAGATTGCCGCGGGGCTTCTGGAGCAGATCGAATCGGGCGAGTTATCGCCTGGGGAGCGTTTGCCGCCGGAGCGAAAGTTGAGCAATCTGTTGGGTGTCACGCGTTCGACGCTGCGCCGGGCCTTGCAACGGCTGGAGGTGCAGGGCGTGCTGGTGCGCCGCCAGGGCGCGGGGACGTATGTGGCCGCGCCCAAGATCGAGCAGACCGTCGATCAACGCCTCTCTTTCAGCCATCAGATGCAAAAACGAGGCTACCTGACCGGAACCAGACTGTTACACTTCGACCGGCGACCGGCAGAAGCCACGGTAGCCAACGCCTTGCGCATCCCCCTCGGAGCGCGCGTCTTTCATTGCCAGCGCCTGCACTGCATCGACCAGTCACCGGCTGTGCTGGAGACGATTTGGATGCCCGCCGCGCGTTTTCCCAACCTGGAGCAATTCGATTGGAGCAAACGGCTGGTGTACGACATCATCGAACAACAATACGGCGTGGTGGTATCCCGCGGGCGGCAAAGCCTGGAGGCCGTGGTGGCCACGGAATACGAGGCGGGTGTGTTGGGCGTGCAGGCTGGCGCGCCGTTGATGCTGGAGCGCAGGACCGCCTTCGACCAACACGACCGGCCTGTCGAATATGGCAAACGCCTGTACCGGGGCGACCGGTTCCGTTTCGTGACCGAGATGGCCCCCACCGGATGATGGCGCTTTTGAGATGCACACGCGTAACACCTTTCGTTCTGCGCTGCCCGCCGCCGGTGGTTGGACACCACTCACAAATTTGGAGAAACACACATGAGCGATGAAATCGACATCACCCAAATGCCCACCGAAGAGCTGCTCGAGCTGATGATGGAAGACCTGTACGACGGTTACGCGGACGAGATCGTCGCAGAGGTCAAAGAATGTCTATCACGCGGCATGACCCCCTATGAGGTGCTGACCAAAGGGTTGGTGGCCGGGATGGAAATCGTGGGCGACGATTTTCGAGACGGAATTTTGTTCGTCCCCGAGGTGTTGATGGCGGCCAAGGCGATGAAGGCCGGGATGGCGGTATTGCGCCC
Source organism: Anaerolineales bacterium (assembly GCA_027019845.1). Taxonomy (GTDB): domain Bacteria; phylum Chloroflexota; class Anaerolineae; order Anaerolineales; family JABWBV01; genus JALUWE01. Next base: position 7,250 of record JALUWE010000112.1, read on the forward strand.
GCTATTGGCCGAAACCGGCGCGCCCAAGATCGGCTCGATGGTGATCGGCACGGTCAAAGGCGACATTCACGACATCGGCAAAAATCTGGTGGCGATGATGATGGAAGGGGCCGGGTTCGAGGTGCACAACCTGGGCATCAACGTCTCGGTGGAGCAGTTTCTGGAAGCTATTTACGAGCACAAGCCGGACATTCTGGGGATGAGCGCGCTGCTGACGACTACCATGCCCTACATGCGGGTGGTGATCGATGCGCTGAAAGAAGAGGGGATTCGCGGTGACATCATCGTGCTGGTGGGCGGCGCGCCGCTCAACGAGGCCTTTGCCGAGGACATCGGCGCGGACGCCTACTGCCGCGACGCGGCGGTGGCGGTGGAGACCGCCAAGAAATTCATGCAAATTCGTAAAGGGGTGGCGTGAGGGGATGACAACGGATGGAGAGCACACCCGTATTTGTTTCCTGAGGCTGCCCCCTCTTCGGCCCTGGACTTCAATCTAAAAGCCTATCCGAAAATTCTTTGCGGGGGTGTCACTGCGAGGCGGCGAAGCCGCCGAAGCAGTCTCCTGGACGATGAAAGGGGATCGCTTCCCTTCGGCGCTGCTCAGGGCAGGCAGCCCCTTTGGGGCTCGCAATGACATCACAACGATATTTTTCGGATAGACACTAAACGAACTGAACGCAACTCACAACGTATGCGCGATGCCGAAGGGCAGGTCGTGCCGCCAGGCATAGTGAGACAGGCTGCGCAGCGTGCGGTCCACCACCGGCAAGGGGATGCGGTCGAGCGGGACGCGGCAGGCGTGCAGCGCGGCTCTTAGGGTCTGGCTATCCTGCCCTTGCAATGCGGCCATGCGCACAATGCCCGGCCCGACCAGCTCGCCGTGAGAGAGTTCCGGGCCGATTTCACTCTCCACCGCGTAGGCGAAGTAGTGTTCGCTGCCTTTTTCGGGGCGCGAATGTCCGATCTGGTTGCGTAGCTGCACCTCCAGCGCCAGACAGTCCAGCAGTTGTTTCAGCCCATCCGGTTCGCCCCTGCCGGCTGATTCCGCGCACGCCAGCGCGCCCTGTAGAATGGCCTGCGCGGCCTCGGCCACATAGGGCACGTGCCCCATGCCGGGCGGGTTCTTCCCCTCCTCCTCCGCGAATTTCCAGTCCCAGCAGCCGGTAGCAATCGAGAGCACATCGCAAATCCCCGCGGCGCGCAGGTGCCGGGGCGCGGCCGCGATCACATCCAGGTCCACCACCAGCCGGTCGGGGGGGCGCGTTTCGATGTGCCGCACACAACCCGCCTCACGCACCGCGGATTCCGAGGTGAAAAACACATCCGCGCTCAACGCAGTGGGCAACGCCACCAGCGGCAGGCCGGTGCGCGCCGCCAAATACTTGGCCGCATCCGTCGCCAACCCACCTCCCAGCGCGTAGATCACCGCCACCCCCGCATCGTCCACCGCGGATTGCAGCATATCGCTCAGTTCATCCCAATGCGGCAAGGTGGCCTCGCGGATGAACGCGTGCCAGGCAACCGGCAGCCGCAGCCGTGCCCGCAACTTTCCCCACTCGAACTCCGTCGTCACCAGCGCCACCGGACGGAATTCCACGATCTGATCGAGGGAGAGAAACTCGACTTTGGGTAAAGGCCAGATGTACATGGGTTGGTTGGTGTATCCTGATTAGTGTTGGGTATTGGGTAATTGGGTAATTGGGTAATTGGGTAATTGGATATTGGATGTTGCATCCTGAGCGGAAGGCGAACGGAGTGAGCCTGAAGTCGAAGGATGGGTAATTGGGTAATTGCGCTCTACGCTATTTTACCCACCTTCCGCCGGATTGGCGAAAAATTTTAACAGCCATTTAATCCTACCTCCCCCACCCTTCCGCAACATAGAGCGATTGGAACTCAGAGTATCACGGAGCAGGCACCGAGACACACAGAGAGAAAAAACAAAAAACCCCGTGTCGCCCACGCAACGCTGTGTAACAGGATTTACGTAGTGGCGAACGACGAGCACATCCGTAAGTCCTGTCAGAATGACACACCCCCTGTCATTCTGGGGACACGAAGTGCCCGAAGAATCCGGAGCACAGCCTGTCATGTCATTCTGAGGGAGCGCAGCGACCGAAGAATCTCCCTCCCCCTGGTCGAGATTCTTCGCTCCCCGTCCCCGGTCGTCCATCCAACCACCTGGACGCCCCCAATAACCACGCCCCGAACAAGGGGATTGAAACTTGAGACGACCGTCGGGGCGACCGGCCGGTCGCCCCGACCCCCAATAACCACGCGCCGAACAACCGTCCCCCGTCCCCGGTCCTCGGTCCCCGGTCCCCCCTCCCCGGTCGCCCGTCTCAGAATGACATAGGCATAAACTGCGTAACCCCTGTGTGTAACCTCACTGGCCGAACAGTGGCACCCTGTCAATCCGCCTCCAAACCCATACACCCGCAGGAAGAAAAATTTGTTACAATACCCCCAGCACCTTACAACTTGATCCAATTTCGCTCAGGGTGCCCGCCTCCCCGGATGGAAGGGCTGAAAAGCGAAGCCGGTGGCCGGAAGATCGCCAGATCGACCGGGAGTCCGGCGCTGTCCCGCAACTGTGAGTTCACGGCTGAAACCCGCGCCAAGAACGAGCCAGGTCGCCTGCCCTGAGCGCAATTTCCACAAACCTCGCGGAAAGGAGGTGGAAATGCCACAACATCACCCTTGATCCTGCCCTCCACCCCTGCCCTCGCGGCAGGATTTTTTCGTTAAAACGCACGCATCCCGGAACACAGAACGAAAAGTGTTCCCCTGATTGGCGTGCAAAATCAACCCTCCCGCACAATAATCTGTGAGGCGCTGTGAACACTTTGTGGTCTGTGCAACACACACGGTGTACCACACTTCCCACAGGAGAACACCCATGAGAAAAAACACAACCCTGATTCTGATCACAGCCTTTCTGGCAATCGCTGCCCTGTTGGCCGCCTGCGCCACCCCGCAACCCACCGCGGCCCCGACCGCAGAACCCACCACCGCACCCACCCTGCCCCCCACCGCGGAGCCTACCCAGGCGCCCACCGCACCCCCCACCGCGGAACCCACCCCCGAACCGACCGCGGAACCCACCGAAGAGCCGCTCCCGGCCATCAGCCTGGTGGACGGCCTGGGCCGCGAAATCACCCTCGAAGCCCCGGCCCAGCGCATCGTCTCCCTGGCACCCTCCAACACCGAAATCCTGTTCGCCATCGGCGCAGGCCAGCAGATGGTGGCCCGCGACAGCTTCTCCGACTTCCCCGCCGACGCGCTGGAACTGGCCGACATCGGCGGCGGCTTCGACGAACTCGACACCGAAACCATCCTCTCCCTCGACCCCGACCTGGTGCTGGCCGCAGACATTACCGCGCCCGAACAAATCCAGGCCCTCGAAGACCTCGGCCTGACCGTCTACGCCCTGCCCAACCCCATCACGCTGAACGACATGTACGAAAACCTGCGCACCGTCGCGCTGCTCACCGGCCGCGAAGCCGAGGCCGAAGCCCTGATCGCGGAGCTGCAGGCACGCGTCGCCGCGGTCGAAGAAAAACTGGCAGGGATCGAAGACCGCCCCCTGGTGTTCTACGAACTGGACGGCACCGATCCCAACGCGCCCTGGACCTCCGGGCCTGGCACGTTCATCGACACCCTGATCACCCTGGCAGGCGGTGAAAACGTGGGCGCAGTGCTCGACGGCCCATGGGGCCAGCTCTCCATCGAAGAGCTGCTCACCCAAAACCCGGACATCATCCTGCTCGGCGACGCGATGTGGGCCGGCATCACCGCCGAAGATGTGGCCGCCCGGCCCGGCTGGGACGCGCTGGCCGCCGTGCAAAACGCCGCGGTCTACCCCTTCGACGACAACCTGGTCAGCCGCCCCGGCCCGCGCCTGGTGGACGGGCTGGAAGCCCTGGCCCAGTTGCTGCACCCCGAAGTGTTCGGAGAGTAGGCGGAAGAAACCGGATAGGCAGGGACAGCAGCCGCCCCTCTCCTGTCATTCTGAGGGAGCGCAGCGACCGAAGAATCTGGGAGCGCAGCGACCGAAGAATCTGGGAGCGCAGCGACCGAAGAATCCGGAGCGCAGCGACCGTCGGGGCGACCGGCCGGTCGCCCCGACCACCAAATAGCCACGCGCCGGTCCCCCGTCATCCGTCTCCATCTCCCCCACCCTCGCCGAGATTCTTCGCTCCCGTTGGTCGCTCAGAATGACATTCCCCTGTCATTCTGAGGGAGCGCAGCGACCGAAGAATCTGGGAGCGCAGCGACCGAAGAATCCCTCTCCCGCTGGTCGAGATTCTTCGCCCTCCGTCCCCGGTCGTCCGTCTCAGAATGACATAAGCAACAGCAGGCATGAAGTGCGTAAGCTCTGTCACTGCCCACCGAACACTGACCACTGACCACTGACTACTGAACACTGAATACTGAACATGCGTCCCTTCCTCCTCAACCTGCTCATCTTGCTGGCCGCGCTGGTGCTCAGTGTGGCGGTCGGGTCGGTGTTCGTCCCGCCGGGCACGCTGGCGCGCATCCTGGCAGCGCGTTTTCCCGCCACGGCCATCATCCCGGACTGGCCCGAAACCTTCGAGGCCATCGTGTTCAAAATCCGGCTGCCGCACACCGCGCTGGTCGCGCTGACCGGCGCGGCCCTGGCCGGTAGCGGCGCGGCCTACCAGGGCCTGTTCCGCAACCCGCTGGCCGACCCCTACCTGATCGGGGTGGCGACCGGCGCGGGGCTGGGCGCGGTGATCGCCCTCTCGATCAACTGGCCGGCTGAACTGCTGGGGCTGTACACCGTGCCCGCGGCCGCGTTCGCCGGCGCGCTGCTGACCGTTTTCCTGGTCTACAACCTGGCACGCGTGGGCCGCGCCGTACCCGTCACCACCCTGATCCTGGCGGGCGTGGCGGTCAGCTCCTTCGCCACCGCGCTGACTTCGTTCCTGATGCTGCGCTCCACCCAGGAAATCCGCCGGGCGATGGGCTGGCTGTTGGGCGGCTCGATCCTGAGCGGCTGGCCCCCGGTGCTGGCCATGCTGCCCTACACCCTGGTCGGCCTGGGCGTGCTGCTGCTCTCCGGCCACGCGCTGAACGTGCTGCAATTCGGCGAGGAGCAGGCACAGCAGCTTGGGTTGCCTGTCGAGCGCGCCAAACTGCTGCTGATCACCGCGGCCTCGCTGACCACCGCGGCCGCGGTCGCCTTTTCCGGGCTGATTGGCTTCGTCGGCCTGATCGTCCCCCACTTGATGCGCATCGTATGGGGGCCCGACTACCGGCGGTTGATCCCGCTCTCCATCCTGGGGGGCGCCAGCGCGCTGCTGCTGGCCGATCTGCTGGCGCGCGTCGTGCTGGCCCCCCAAACCCTGCCGGTCGGCATCGTCACCGCGCTGGCCGGCGCGCCGTTTTTCCTCTGGGTGCTGCGCCGCTCGCGGGAGTAATACCCAATACCCATCCTTCGACTACAGGCTCACTGCGTTCGCCTTCCGCTCAGGATGCAATAATACCCAATATCCAATACCCAATACCCAATACCCAACACTCGCCCCCCATGCTCGAAATCCAAAACCTGTCTGTCGCTTACGGAAATTTTCTGGCCTTGCGCCAGGTCAGCCTGACTGCGCGCGAGGGGGAAGTGGTGGCGGTGATCGGCCCAAATGGTGCGGGCAAGTCCACCCTGATTCGCGCGGTCAGCGGGGTGGTTGCGCCGAAAGAGGGCCTGATCCGGGTCGGGGGACGGGACGCGGCGCGGCTGTCGCCCATCGAGCGAGCGCGCTACATGGCCGTGGTCCCGCAGGCGCGCGCGCTGCCGCCGGATTTCAGCGTGTACCAGACCGTCTTACTGGGCCGCACGCCGCATTTGAATTGGCTGGGCAGCGCGGGGGAAAGCGACCACGCGCGCGTGCGCCGCGCCCTGGCGTTGACCGAGACCGATCACCTGGCCCGCCGGCCGGTAGGCACACTCTCCGGCGGAGAACAGCAACGCGTGCTGCTGGCGCGTGCCCTGGCGCAGGACACGCCTCTCCTGCTGCTCGACGAGCCGACCACCCATCTGGATTTGCGCCACCAGTCCACCCTGCTCAAGCTGGTGCGCCGGCTGGCCACCGATCAGGGGCTGGCCGTGTTGATGGTGCTCCACGATCTGAACGCCGCGGCCCTGTTCGCCGACCGGATCGCGCTGCTGGCCGCGGGGCGCGTTTTCGCCCAGGGGAGGCCCGCCGCCGTGCTCACCCGCCAGAATCTGAGCGAGGTTTTCCAGATACCGGTCACCATCCTGCCCCACCCGGACAACGGTGCGCCGCTGATTTTGCCGGACGGGGATGGGCTATTGCCACAAATCTCCCCCTCTGTCCAAATCGATTAATCCAGGGAGCGGTCGAACAATTTTTCCGCGGTCTCCCGCAAAATTTTGCGTTTGGTGTCCTCCGAAAGCGGCAGCGCGTAAAAATCCTCGATGTTGCGCCCGATGTCCTTCACCCCCGGGCCGGGCCAATCCGAACCGAACATGGTCTGGTCTGCCACGCGCTCGATCCAGGGGAAATAGCGCAGCAAATGTTTGGGGGGCACGCCGGAGATGTCCAGATACGCGTTCGGGAAGCGGCGCAGCAGGAAAAAGGCCTCGTCCATCCACAGCGGGCGACCGCCGTGCGCGATGATCACGTTCAATTCGGGGAAGTCGATCAGCACGTCGTCGATGTCCAGCGGGTTGCCATACTTGTTGCGCGCCCGCGGGAAGATCGAAGTGCCGGTGTGTACCATCACGGGCACGCGGTACTCGATGCACTTCTCGTACACCGTAGCCAACCCGCGCAGGGTGTCGGAGTGCAAATAACCGTTGACGTGCAGAAGCTGGTGTGGGGGATGGATTTTGATGCCGCGCAACCCCAGATCGCCGAGCAAGTAATCCATGCGCGCGGCCACGTCCGCCTCCCGCCGCGGGTCGATGCCGCCGAACGGGATCAGCCGCTCCGGGTAAGGCCGCGCCATCTGCGCGGAAAACTCGTTGGCCTCCTCGGTGAAGCCCACTACCGAGGGGCTGACGTAGTTGATCATCACCAGCTTTTCGACGTTGCGCGCGTCCATGTAAGCGATCAGGCGGTCGGGGTCGCGGGACATGGCCTCGATCTCGGCGAAATCCGGGCGGTTGGACATGCGCGCTTTGGCGTCCGGCCGCACCAGGGGCCAGGGCATGATGTGTACGTGAGCGTCGATGACGGGGTATGGTGGGAGATTCATGTTATTTGTCTTACTTGTCTTACTTGTCTTATTTGTCTTACTTGTCTTATTTGTCTTATTTGTCTTATTTGTCTTACTTGTCTGATTCGTCTTACGTGTCTTACTTGTCGTATTCGTCTACCTTCATCCTGCGCAACGAGTTCGACCACTCAGACCAGTCAGACTACTCAGACTACTCAGACCACTCAGACCAGTCAGACCAGTCAGACCACTCAGACCACTCAGACCACTCAGACCAGTCAGACTACTCAGACCACTTAGACCAATCAGACCAATCAGACCAATCAGACCGCCTTGTCTACCTGCCTACCCGCTCCGCCAGATAGCGGTCGCGCAGGCCGTGGTACGCGGTCGCGGCGCGTTGAATCCAGTCCAATGCGCTGCCGGTCAGTTCCTTTTTGACCCGGGCGGGTGAACCGGCCACCAGGGTGCGCGGCGGCACCTTCATTCCCTCGGCCACCACGCTACCGGCCGCGATCATCACCTCCTCGCCGATCTCCGCGCGGTGCAGCACCACCGCGTTCATGCCCACCACGCTGCGCGCGCCCAGGCGGCAGCCCTCCAGCACCGCGCCGTGGCCTACGGTGACGTTTTCCTCCAGAATGGTGAACGAATCTTCCGGCACGTGCAGGGTGGCGTTGTCCTGCACGTTGCTGCCGGCCCCGATCAGGATCGTGCCGTGGTCGCCGCGCAGCACCGCGCCGAACCAGATGCTGGCCCCGTCCCCGACGCGCACATCCCCGATCAGCACCGCGTTGGGCGCGATGAACACACCTTCCCCGATCTGGGGGCGTTTGCCTTCGAACTCGATCAGCATGTCAGCGGCCCTGGTATTGGGGTTTGCGCTTTTCGCGGAAGGCGCGGATGCCCTCGCGGTGGTCTTCGGTTTTGATCAGAATGGACTGTGCCAGGCCCTCGACCACGATGCCCGAGGTCTGGTCCATGTTGGCGATGGTGTTGAGCAATTTTTTCGCCAACCCGATGGCCTGCGGCGCGCGCTTGAGCAGGGTGCGGGCGTAGGTGTGGGCCTCCTCCATCAAGCGGTCGTCGGGCACCACTTTGTTGACCAGGCCGATCTGGTGGGCTTCTGTGGCCGGGATCATGGTGCCCATCCAGATCAGTTCTTTGGCTTTGGGCAGGCCGATGGTGCGGATGAAGCGGGCGCAGCCGCCCACGCCCGGGATCAGGCCGATGTAGTTTTCGCGGAACCCGAAGGTGGCGCTCTCCGCGGCCAGGCGGATGTCACACGCCAGGGCAAGTTCCAACCCCGCGCCGGTGGCCGGGCCGTTGATGGCCGCGATGACCGGCTTTTCCAGGGCCTCCAGGTCGTCGAAGAACTTGGTCAGGCGGCGGCTGTTGGCGCGGAATTCGGGTGTCAGCCAGTCTTTCTCGAAGTGGCTGATGTCCCCGCCGGAGGAAAAGCCGCGGCCCGCGCCGGTGAAGACCACCACGCGAATTTCGGGGTCGAAAAACAGCCGTTCGGCCAGCGCGGTGAAGTCGTGGCGCATGTCCATGTTGACCGCGTTGAGCACTTCCGGGCGGTTGAGGGTGACGGTGGCAATACCGTCTTGCAGGTCGAAGAGTAAGGTTTTGTAGGGCATGGGGATCGGGGGGTTGGTTGGTCTAATTGGTCTTATTGGTCTGATTGGTCTGATTGGTTTGTCGGGTGGGTGGGAAGAAGCTCAGCGATGGTGAGGGGGATTCTTCGGGCACTTCGTGCCCTCAGAATGACCGGGGACGGGGGACCGGGGACGGGAGCCGGGGCGTGGTATTGGGG
>JALUWE010000113.1 GCA_027019845.1 Anaerolineales bacterium
GAGGGGGGGGGGGGGGGGGGAAAAGGGAATACCTCATTCCGGGGGGAATGGGCCGGCAATGCTCCCGGCGCGTCTGCGCCGGGGGAGGGAGGGAGGCCCATCCTTGCGCTTTGCCGGGTTTAGGGGAGGGAAGGGGAAAGATGTGGTATACTATCCTCACCGAGGTTTCTAGATAGGTGGCCGGCAAGTTAGACCTTTCGTGTTCGTGGGACTGCACCCGCGCTGAGCCCGAAGGAGGGGGAGCGATGGAGATCGAGATTCGGACGAGGACGCCCTTGTGGACCGGCGGCGTAGACGGCACGATGGATCGCATCCACGAGACGGGGATCATCGGTTCCCTGCGCTGGTGGTATGAGGCCATCGTGCGGGGGCTGGGGGGATGGGCTTGCGATCCAAGCAAACACGAGTGCCCGGACAAGGACGGAAAGTTTTGTGACGTATGTCGGGTGTTCGGGGCTACCGGTTGGCGGCGACGCTTCCGGCTGGAGGTGGTGGACGATACCAAAGCCATCTGGGACGATGAAAACCGTATGTTGAACATCCGCCCGCCGGACCGCACGCGGGGGTGGTTCCTGCCGCCGGGCCGGATGGGAAGGTTGACGTTGCGCCTGGACGGGGACGAGAGGGTGCTCTCGCTGCTGGCCGCGCTCCTCCTATTCCTAGAGCGATGGGGGAGCGTCGGGGCCAAGCCCCAGTTGGGGTATGGGGTGTTTGCCGTTGAAAACCGCGATCAAGTCCGGCAACGGGCCTCTCAATGGCGATGGAACGTAATGGGGGACAGAAAACCAAGTCAAACCCTGCCCGATCTACGCCGGTTCGGTTTCTTCCGGTATCGCTTCCGACCGGAGCGGCCCGGCTGGTGGACGCAGGTGCCGGGGATTCGCCGGGTGGCAACGCGGGTCCAGCCGTTGGTCACTCGGTACAGAACCGTGCCGGTCAGCCCTGCTCTCAAGAATGCGTGGCGGTTTCACGAGTGGCGACGTCGCTGGGGGGACGATAGGAGAATCTTTGGCTCGCTGCGTCCTGAGCGCCGGCGCGGCCGGGTAGCCGTTAGCTGGGCTTATTCCGTGGAGAAACGGGAATGGGAGGTGCGGGGATGGGGATGGTTGCCCGCAGAGCAGGAAGCCGGTCAACACCTGTGGCGTCTCCTCATCAATGACCGGGTTTGGGCCGAAGTGCTCGGTATGGCAGGCAGGATTCACACCTTGCAAGCTGCATCGGTATCCGATGTGCAGCATGTCCTGGAGGAGGTCAAGGAATGATTGAACGACTGGTCATCCATCGCTTTCGCGGCATCCGGGAGGGGGTGCTGGACGATCTGGGCACGATCAACCTGCTCATCGGGCCGAACAACAGCGGCAAGACGGCCATCCTGGAGTTGCTCTACCTGACCGGTCTGTCTGGGCGCCCCTGCGACCTCGTCATGCCGGATATGGAACCCAGTGCCTGGCCGGCAAAAACCCTCGTTCCCTACGATTTCCTCGGGTATGAACCTCTGCCCAACCTGCGGGCGCGCCATGGGGAATCGAAACGCTGGCCGGAGAGCCTGGCGGGCATCACGGTGGAGCATAGCCTGGCCGTTACGCTCGGTGAGGTTTCCAAAGGGTATCCTTTGCATCGCTTTGAACTGGCTCCCCCCTTGGACGAACCGGGCAGGAGACGGGCCTTTCAGGAAGAAGACATCGAGCGGATTTCGCTCTTCCGGCTTGAGCCGTTGGAGGACAACCTTCCACCCGCCCCCCTGATCCCACCGTTGTTCGACGAAAGGGATATTCGTCTGGAGGAAGGCGCGTGGCACTATCTCTGGGAGGACCCGTGGGTTTACAAGTGGGATCGCCGGGAGGACATTGACCACCTGGCCGTCTGGGCAGTTGCCGGGCGGATGCCCGACGCCGGCCGTGTTCTGCTTTTCGATTTCCACACTACTGGAAGTCACTTTACCAAACGTTTTGCCCAGGATGCTTATGGTGAGGTCATCGGCTGGGAAAAGAAGATCGCCCGGAGCCTGGGACGGGTATTCCCAGCGTTGCGGGATAGCGAGATCAATGTGAAACCCTTTCGAGGGGAAAAATGGACAGGCTATGTAGAGCAGCCCGGTCGCAAACCAATGCCCATTGATCACTTCGGTGACGGCACCCGGCATGCCTTCAAAGTGCTGGCCGGCCTCATCGCGCTGTGCGAAACGGTGGACGAGGAGCATCCGGGCCTCTTTCTGTGGGAGGACCCGGAACTGTTTATGCACCCGGCAACCCTTGGGCGCCTCTTGGATACAGTGATAAGCCTGGTGACGGAAAAGCCGATCCAACTGTTCATCACGACTCAAAGCCTGGAAGTGTTAGCCTGGCTGGTGAAATATCTCGACAGTGCTACGGAGGTGTTGGCAAGCCAAACGCGCGTCTTCCGCTTGAGCCTCACCGATGGAACGTTAAGCACGCGAATGTTCGTGGGGCGGGGGATCGGTAGTTGGTTCAGGCTCTTTGGCGATCCGCGCTTGCTCGGTGAAGATGAGATGGCTTCACCGCTGTACTACCTTCTCGCCGGTCAGGAGGAAGCGTGATGGAGATATTCGTCGTTACCGAGGGGGCGACAGAGCGGCAGGTCGGTAAAGTGTTGTATGAACGTGAAGTGCTCTCCCGGCGTGCCAGGCCAAGGCCTCGGGATTGGAAGAGCATCTACGGACAGACACGAGAAGGATATGAGCAAGTCGTCGCCGCTTTGAAAGGAGATGAAGCACTGCTAGCAGAGGCCAAGCGGTTATTGCTGGTCTTCGACCAAGAGAGCTCCTCCTCCCCCGCTACCCGCGCCGCCCAGATTGCTCAGGATCTCCACCGGGGAAGTGCCACCGGCTTGTGGCAGCAGGTTTCGTGGAATCCGGTGGATGGATGGGAGAATCTCTTCGAGTGTCGGCTTGCCGGTTCTCACGTCGTACTCCACATCTCCGATGCCGCCGTCGCCAATGCCAACCGGCACGACTTTGACGGCTACATCCTACGCCTGTTACGGGGACCGCACAAGTTGAAGATCGCGGCCAAACTCGTTCCAGAAGGACTGAATCTGAACCCCCAGGCACTATTGCAAAAAGCGGAGCGGGAGATCACCCAAATGATGGAACGCAACGGCTTTCCCTGGACCCACAACAAGTCCTGGCTCTACGCATACATCACGGCCTTTCAGTTCCGTCAGTCTCACGTGGGGTTTGCCAAAGAAGTCGTCAAATCCGCACCGGCATCGGAGTTAAGGCAGGTTTTTGCTTCCCTCATTGCTGCCTGGAACCTGTTGATTCAAGGAGACGACCGATGAGGTACGAGTTTCACGTTGAGTTTCCCTTCGCCCTGAAGGATGGCACAACGCAAAGTTTCGCCATCGCCTATTTGGTGGGCCAGAGAGAGAGGCTGCCTGCCCGTTGGCAGGAGATCCAGCATATCACAGACGATTTCGCGCGTATCCTCCTGCTGGCCCAAGCCCTCGTCACCGGCCGCAAGGAGGAAGCGCGGATGGGAACGCGCAGGATGGCCGGCGGTCTGCGGTTCTGGGTGCAGAAAAGAGCGGACGGGTTCCTCTCCCGGCGATTCCGATGGATGGGGGACCTCGACCTATTGCCGGCCTTGCCCGCTCTGAAGGCTTTCCCTCCCGGTTCCTGGTCCATCCAATTCACCTTCACCCTGCACACGCCCTATCTCAGCAAGGACGACACCGACTTTTACATCCTCGACAACCCGATCAGGAAGGA
>JALUWE010000114.1 GCA_027019845.1 Anaerolineales bacterium
TGGAGGTGCTCAGCGTCAAGATCGACGACCATCCCGTGCCCTCCGCCGCGCTGCGCCTCGATTTCGGCAACGGCGACGTGCGTACCCCTGATCAAATCTCCAGTCAGAATCCGGTGGATTTCCCCTTGCGAAAAGTGGTCAAAATCACTGCTGGCATCGGCCCGCTGTCGCTGGGAAAACACAAAATCGAGATCACCATCCGTGCCAAACCGTTCGGCAAGCTGCAATTCGACGTGGAGGACGCCATCTCCGAGGAGACCACCGGGCTGACTCGCATCCCGCGCGACGAAAACGACGACTACACCCCGGAGATCATCCGCAAGCGGCAGGCGTTCGTCGAGCAGTTCACCGGCAAAAAGCTGAACCACATCACCCACTACTCATTCGACGCGCACCTGGCCAAAGGCAACATCGAAAACTTCACCGGGGTGGCGCAGGTGCCGCTGGGGTTTGCCGGCCCGCTGAAAGTCAACGGCGAGCACGCCCAGGGCGAGTTCCTGATCCCCCTGGCGACCTCGGAAGGCACGCTGGTGGCCTCCTACAACCGCGGCATCAAGCTGCTCAACCTGTGCGGCGGCGTAAAGGTCACGGTGGTGGACGACGCGATGCAGCGCGCGCCGGTGTTCGTGTTCGAGGACGCGCGGCAGGGGCGCGAGTTCGTCCAATGGGTGAACGAGAACCTCGACAAAATCCGCCAAGAGGCCGAAGCCACCTCCAGCGTGGCGAAGCTGAAGTACATCGACCCCTACCTGTCGAACAAATTCGTCTTCTTGCGCTTCAATTATCTGACCGGTGACGCGGCCGGGCAGAACATGGTCGGGCGGGCCACTTTCGCGGCCTGCAGCTGGATTCTCGACCGCTATCCCGGCATCCAGCGTTTTTTCCTGGAGTCCAACTTCGCCACCGACAAAAAGGCTTCTCAGGTCAACATCATGCGCACGCGCGGCAAACGCGTCACCGCGGAGGCGGTCATCCGGCGCGATGTGCTCATCCAGCACATGCGCGTCGAGCCGGAGAGCCTGGTGTACCACGGCAGCGTGGCGAACGTGGGCGCCATCCTCTCCGGCGCAAACAACAACGGCCTGCACTCGGCCAACGCCATCACCGCCATGTTCATCGCCACCGGGCAGGACGTCGCCAACGTGTCCGAATCCTCCGCAGGCGTGATCTACGCGGAACTGACTCCCGAACGCGACCTGTACATCTCGATCACCATCCCCTCCCTGATCGTGGCGACCTACGGCGGCGGCACCGGCCTGGCCACCCAGCGCGAATGCCTGGAACTGCTGGGCTGCTACGGCAAGGGCAAGGTCAACAAGCTGGCCGAGATCGTGGCTGGGGTGGTGCTGGCGGGCGAACTCTCCCTGGCCGCGGCCATCTCAGCCTCGGACTGGGTCTCCAGCCACGAGCAGTACGGGCGCAACCGGTGAGGCCAGCTCGAACCACCAGCCCCATGCACCCCATCACCACCACCCTGCGCGACGGTACGCCGGTTTTGCTGCGGCCTGTCACCCCCGCGGACCGGGAGCGGTTGAAGAAAGGATTCGAGCTGCTCTCGCAGCAGTCGCGTTATCTGCGCTTTTTCTCTTCCGCGGAGGAGCTTACCGACGAGCAATTGCGCTACTTCACCGAGGTCGATCAGGTCAACCACGTGGCCTGGGGCGCGCTCAACCCGCACGACCCGGACTTTCCCGGCTACGGGATCGCCCGCTTCGTGCGTCTGGAGGAGGACCCTGACACCGCGGAGGCCGCGGTCACTGTGCTGGACGCGTACCAGGGCCGCGGGCTGGGTACACTGCTGATCGCGCTGCTGGTGGTGCTGGCCCGGCGGGTGGGCGTCAAGACCCTGCGCGGCACGATTTTGCCTGCGAACCGCCATTTTGTCGCATGGCTGCACAACCTGGGGGCCAAAACGCATTACCAGGATGGCGCGCTGCGGGTGGAGATGGCGGTCGATCAGAACCCCGATAACCTGCCCCAGACCCCCTCGGTAACGCGTTTTCTGAACGCGGTGCAAGAACTTCAACAGGCGCTCGGTTGAGGGCCGGCAGGTCGGAACGCTGAAGCGCTGAGGGTGCTGAGCGCACTGAACATTGAGCACTGGGAACGCTGAGGGCGCTGAGGGCGCTGAGGGCGCTGAGACCACTCAGACCAGTAAGACCAATCAGACAACTACGACCAATAAGACTACTGAAGGCACTGGACATTGGGCACTGGGAACGCTGAGGGCGCTGAGGGCGCTGAGGACGCTGAGGTCGCTGAGGGCGCTGAGACCACTCAGACCAGTAAGACCAATCAGACAACTACGACCAATAAGACTACTGAAGGCACTGGGCGCACTGGACACTGACAACTGAACACTGAATACTGAAAGCGGTATTCAGGAAGACGCATGGGTGATGAAGTGAGAAGCGTGAATCGTGAAACCGGAAGCGAGAAGCGGGGGTTGAGAGTGGGCGTGGCGCTGAGCGGGGGCGTGGTGCGCGGCCCGGCACACATCGGTGTGCTGCGCGTGCTGGAACGCAACCGCATCCCGATCCACTGCATGGCCGGGGTGAGCGCGGGCGCGATCATCGGCGCGGCCTACTGCGCGGGGCTGGGCGTGGAACAGCTGCGGGAGATCGCCTTGCACATGCGCTGGCGAGACATCGCCCGCCCCGTGCTCTCCCGGCAGGGGCTGGTTTCGTTCGACAAAATGGAGCGCTACCTGATCGATCTGGTGGGGGACCTGACTTTCGACGATCTGCGTATCCCCTTCGCGGTGCAGGCCACCGATCTGGAAAGCGGGGAGCCGGTCGTGCTTCGGGAGGGGCGGCTGGCCCCGGCGGTGCGGGCAAGCTGCTCGGTGCCGGGGTTCGTCGTGCCGGTTGAGATCAACGGCCGGCTGCTGGTGGACGGCGGCGCGTCCAACAACCTGCCCGCGACCGCGGCCCGCGGCCTGGGCGCGGCGTACGTGATCGGCGTGGACCTGTTCCGCGCCTCGGTTCGTTGGGGGTGGGGGCCGCTGGGAATCGGATTCGGCTCTATCGAGCGGCTGATCCGCGCCTCCGGCGGCGGGCTGGAGGCCGTGGACTGCCTGATCTCCCCCGATTTGGAGGGTATGAGCTACTTGCGTTTCTCGCAGGCGCAGGAGATGATCGCCCGCGGGGAGCGCGCCGCGCAGGAGAAGTTGGATGAAATTCGAGCTGCGCTGGGGGAGATGGGGTGAGACTGTACCGGCAGCGCCAAAGGTAGAAAGCCCCAGCCGGGACTCGAACCCGGATCTCGAACTTAGGAGGTTCTTGCTCTATCCATTGAGCTACTGGGGCGGGGGGTGAATTATAGCATTCGGCTGCCCTCCTGCCAATCCGCCGTGCCCCCAAAAACGAGCGGGGACGTGGGGAACAGCCCCCGCAGGAAAAGCGTTCGATATTCGATGTTAGGTATTGGATATTGGATATTCGATATTCGATTCCCCCTCCCCATCCTTCGACTTCGGGCGCACTGCGTTCGCCCTCCGCTCAGGATGCAATACCCCATACCCTATCCCCACTCCCTATCCCTATCTCCACCCCCCATCCTTCGACTTCAGGCGCACTGCGTTCGCCTTCCGCTCAGGATGCAATACCCCATACCCTATCCCCACTCCCTATCCCTATCTCCACCCCCCATCCTTCGACTTCGGGCGCACTGCGTTCGCCCTCCGCTCAGGATGCAATACCCCACACCCTATCCCC
>JALUWE010000115.1 GCA_027019845.1 Anaerolineales bacterium
ACTCTCAGAATGACACAGGCAACAGAAGGCATGAACTGCGCAAGTTCTGTAAATCATCATCAGTGGATCGAAAAGGATGTGCATCGATGCTTAATTCAAGCGAGTTCACACTCTCACGTCCGGTACACCATTGGCTTCGCCAGTTACACGTATTTTACTCACCGGAGAAAACAACTCCGTTGCTCGATGAATTTGCCCGAAATTTGATGGAGTACTTTCAAAAACTCGGGCATTTCCCTCAAAACTTCCCAGACGAAAACACCGATCTTGTCTTGACTACCGCGCCTTTCGGCGTTGCGTTGAACTGGCGTAAAGCTTATCTGTTTACTGTACGCAAGCGATTCAAGCTCCGCCATACCCCGGCAATCTACTCGATCATTCACGCCACGAACCACCAGTTTCAGGAAAGTTTGGATTATTTCGCGCGCGTGCTGGCCAAAGAGCCACCCGATCCAAAAGACTACGAATTTCCGGGCCTCTCCCCCCGGGCCTTTCGTACGCTGTTCGAACAAGGGCGGCGAGGCGGCCCCATCCTGGCATTGGCCCGGCTGCTACAAAGCCAATCCAAAAGCATTCGCATCATTCTGCTCGTCGGGGATGACGAACTAGACGCAGCCTATTTATTCGATCTGGTTGGCGCTCACCCTCGCATCGAGGCTTCTGATCCGGACTTCTTCTACTCGGACATTGTATTGCGCCTGGCCACCACGTTGAGCACCCGCGAGGTCACGGCACACCAGGTCATTGAACCACCCGTCAGCCAGCAACAGTGGCAACGACTGACCACCCCCGCAGCTATGCAAAGAGCCGCCATCGAGCTGGGAAAACGAAATTTCTTTACCGAAATGGTGCGCATCACCGACCTGGTACACGTCCCCGCGGTGGCGGACACGGTTGCCCAACAATATAGCGAGGGATGTTTTGCCACCTGGGACCCGCAAATCAACGCCCTAATCGCCACCATCACGGGCAGCGCACGCCCGGTAGAAAAAGACCAGATCAGCGAAGATGATCTGGCCGTCATCGTGGGCGTTCGAGAGGACGGTTCGGGCGCCATCATCCGGCATGTAGAGGGTAAGCGAAACGATCCACCCTCTTCCGAAGCGGTGGAAATGATGGACATGGACTCCCGGTTACCCCAAATTACGTTGGGAGCCGGGTGGGAACACCCCGGACAGGTGCCTGTAGTACGCTCCAAATTGCACGGGCACCGCGGCATCGGGGGCTATGATCCCGCTCTCGTCGAATTCGCTCCGTTGGACCCGCCCTATTACGCGTACCCTGTCTCCTGCGCAACCGAAGCCCAGGCACAAGGAATCGTGAGGGCGTTTGGGCGTGCCGCGGCTTTAAGAAACCCCGACGACCCGCGCAAGTTAGTCTTTACCGTGCTTCCCGGCCATGGCATCGTGATCGCAGAAAAATGGGTGCCGGGGGCCGAACCTTTCCAAATCATTTACGAGGCCATGGACTCCGGAGCCTTGCTGATTGAAAATCACATCCCCCAAGGAGAAGTCCGCTACCGTCCCGACAAAACCGGTTTCATGCTGCTACAGTGACAGACAAAATTTCCCGGAAGTATAGAGAGGCGAGTGCCCCCTTTACGGGCCAACCCTTGTAGAGGCGGGTTAAGTAGCGTAAAATAAACCCATCGACCAGAAAGGGACAGCCAGGGAGCACGAATAGTTTCCTAAAAACCAGGATTCTGATGAGTTTTCACCTGTTGACAGCCTCCAAAACACATCCGGGGCGGATTCGCAAAATCAACGAAGATTCGATTTTTTCCTTTGTGCGAGACCGCCAGAAAGGCGACATGCTGGCTTTGCTCTCCGTTGCAGACGGAATAGGAGGGCATAAGGCCGGGGATATTGCCAGCAAAATGGCAATCGATACAATCTTTCAATCCCTGGCCTGGTTTCTTGACAAAAATCAGGCGGAAGACACCAAACCGGTCAATTTCATCAGAATAAATACCAGCGGGCTTCAAATACACAACCATATCGAAAAACGGTTGAAGCTGGCCTTCGAAGAGGCAAATACCCAAATCTATGAATATGGCCGGACTCACCCAGAAGCCAGCAATTTAGGCACAACCCTCACCTGCGCGCTGGTTTGGGGAGACAATGTGGTCATTGCCCACGTGGGAGACAGCCGGGCGTACCTGCTACGGAAAGGTACTCTGCGGCAACTCACCGAAGACCACTCCTTCGTAGGGCAGATGGTCCGTCAGGGGCAATTGCCTCACGAGGCATACTACGTACATCCCAGACGAAACGTAATCACCCGCGCGCTGGGGCAGTTCCCGGACATCAGTGTGGATGTCAGAACCGAGCGATTGGAAGCAGACGACAGACTCTTATTGTGTAGCGATGGCCTTTGGGAAATGCTGCGGGACCCTGAAATCAAAGATTACCTGGCAAGCAACCACGACCTGGAACACATAGTGCTGGAAATGGTACAACAAGCCATCGCAAACGGTGGGCCAGACAATATCAGCGCGATCGTCGCCAAGATCGTTGCAAAACCAGATGACAGATAAAATTGGGCGCTACGAAATTATTGCCGAGCTGGGGCGCGGGGGAATGGCAACCGTGTTTCACGCTTACGACCCCCGCTTCGGGAGAGATGTAGCCATAAAAGTCCTCCCCAGAGCCTTTCTTCACGACCCCCAGTTCAGGGCGCGCTTTGAGCGCGAGGCCAAAACCGTAGCCCTGCTCGAACACCCCGCCATCGTACCTGTGTATGACTTCGGCGAAGAGGAGGGGCAGCCATACATCGTCATGCGCCTGATGGCAGGCGGCTCCCTGGCCGACAAACTGGAAAACGGGCCGCTCTCCCCCACCGAAGCCAGCAAAATTTTACAGCGTGTTGCCGAAGGGCTGGATGTCGCACACGCTAAAGGCATCATCCACCGTGACATCAAACCGGCCAACATCCTTTTCGACCAATATGACAATGCCTTTTTGTCCGACTTTGGCATCGCCAGGTTGACCGCCTCGAGCGCTGCAACCCTGACGGGCAGCGCCATCATCGGCACCCCTTCTTACATGAGTCCCGAACAGGTGCAAGGGGAAAAAAACATCGACGGACGCAGCGACATTTATGCGCTGGGCATCATCCTGTATCTGATGCTTTCCAAAGAAATGCCTTTCAAGGCAAATACCCCCGCCAAAGTGATGATGGCCCACATCCTGGAACCGCCCCCCAACATTTTGGAAGTGCGCGCGGACTTACCGGAGGAAATAGCAGTCGTGATCCGCCGGGCACTGGCAAAAAACCCGGACGACCGTTTTCAAACCGCCCACGAATTAGCCGCGGCGTTCGACGCTGCCATTGCCAACATCCCGCCAGAACAACCCACCCCAATCCTCCCAAAGTTACCGAAATCGGAACCCACAAAGACCACCCGGCCAAAATCCTCCCCAACCGTCCATTCGCCACCCCAAGCAAGCGACACAGCCCCAGCCCTCGGGGCCCCCAAGCAAAAAAGCGGGCTACCCTGGCTGTGGATCGCGCTGGGAGCCATCCTGGTGCTCATCGTAATTGGGGGAGGCGTTGCGCTCGGCATGGGGGGGATTCTCGCTACAAGCGGCACAACTCCCACGGGCCTGGTTGCCTCCCCCACACAGCTCCCGCCCACCGCTACCCCGCCGCCAACGGAACCTGCCCCCACCGACACCCCCCAACCCCAACCCACAGCCACCCCC
>JALUWE010000116.1 GCA_027019845.1 Anaerolineales bacterium
GTTCAGAATGACCGGGAAACAGCTGGCATGTACTACCCGGACCTCGCAGGTCTCGCAGCGCATGGAGATGCCCGGATGCAATCCGTTTTGGGTAAAATCTTCCTACATCGAGTGGTGGTAGACCTGTGAGGTCTCAAAGACCTCACAGGTCTCGGTGAGGTCTCGAAAGCTAACACCCTGGTTTTTCAACCAGGGTGTTGGGTTACTTGGAGGGGGTGTATGTTTCCAGCGTGCGGGTCAAAATGTTTTCCAGTTCCGCAGGCTGCGACTTCGCTTTCGGCTTTGCCTTGCCGGTGATTGTTTCGCCTTTCGAGCGATTCATCGCTTCTCGCAGGGCGATTTCCATAGCCGTGGGGACGGGGGCATCTTCCTTGCTCTCTTTCAACACTTCCTCGAGCGAGGGCGCAGCTTCTGTCTGCTCCTGCTTTTCGAGCAGGGCTTTGATGCTCAGCTTGATTTGCTTTTTGCGCCGGTTGACCGCCAGCACTTTGGCTTCGATCTCGTCACCCACGCTGACCACTTCGTGAGGGTTACGCACATATTTGTGCGCCAGCTCGCTGACATGGATCATCCCCGGGCGCTCCGCGCCAATTTCCACGAACACGCCGAAATTCTCGATCTTGGTGACCGTACCCGAGACCACCATCCCTTTTTTCAGCTCCCGCCATTCGTATTTCAGCGGCTCGATCATGGTCAATTCGACGTGAGGCCGTTGGGGGTCGGCACGAAACACCCATACATCCACGGTTTGCCCGACTTCCAGCACTTCTTCCACTCGATTAATCGGCTTTTCGGTGATGCGCGCCAGGTGTACGAAACCGGGTTTCTCCAAACCGATATCCACAATCGCGCCGCCCAGCGTGATCCTGGTAACCGTGGCTGTCAGGTGCTGCTTGGGTTTGAGGTCCGCGGTTGTTTCCGGCTTTGCTTCCATCTCATTCACATCGGGAGTATCTACAGCTTCTGCAACGTCCATCTTTCACTCCTGGTTACAGCAGAGCTGGTATCGACACACTCGCCCGCAACGAGCATCCAGGCCATACCAGCCTACCGAGTCTTGGTTTCCGAGCAAAGAGCGATTATACCTTGCCGGATAACGGATGTCAAAGTTATTTGAGAAAATTTTCACCTATTTCTTAAGCATGGTCAAAATTTCTAATAAACGCGGCTGCCAATTGCCGTTGGCGGGCAGCAGCCGGAGGGCGTTTTTGCTGGTGCGCACATCCGCTCCCAAATACGGGAGGGTGCGCGGCGGCGCGTCTTCGGGCAGCGGCGGAAAACGCAGCACGATCTGGCGGTTTTCCGAAGCCACGGAGGCCAGCCCGGCCTGTTCGGCCAGCAGCCTGACCCTGATCTGGTAGAGCAGGTGGTGTACTTCTTCCGGGGGCGGGCCGAAGCGGTCCTCGAACTCGGCGGCCAGGGATTCGAGTGCCGCGGGGTCGCGCACCTCGGCCAGGCGGCGGTACAGGCGCAAACGGGTGTCACGGTCCGCGATGTAGGCGGGGGGAATACCGGCGGGGAGGGGTAAATCCACGTTGACCGGCGGGCGCAGCGCGTAGACCGCGGCCAGGTCGTCGAGGGGCAGCGCGGTGTCTGTTTCCACGCGGCCGCGCTGGTGCTGCACAGCCTCGGCCAGCAGGCGGGTGTACAGGTGAAAGCCGACCGCGGCGATGTGCCCGTGCTGGCGGGTGCCCAGCAGATCGCCCGCGCCGCGCATCTCCAGGTCGCGCATGGCAATCGAGAACCCCGCGCCCAGGTGGGTGTTCTCGGCCAGGGTCTCCAGCCGTTGCAGGCCCTCCAGGGTGGGGGCTTTTTTGCGGTGTTTGAAAAAGTAGGCGTAGGCCTGGTGGGGGCCCCGCCCGACGCGGCCGCGCAGCTGGTACAACTGCGCCAGGCCGAAGGTGTCGGCGCGGTCCACGATCAGGGTGTTGGCGTTGGGGATGTCCAGCCCGGATTCGATGATCGAGGTGGAGAGCAGCACGTCGATCTTCCCCTCCGCAAATTCGCGCATCCGCCGGGAGAGTTCCTTTTCCGGCATCTGGCCGTGCGCCACCGCGAGGCGCGCCTCGGGCACCAGCGTTTCGAGGTGGTTTTTCATGCCGTGGATGGTCTGCACGCGGTTGTGAACGAAGAACACCTGCCCGCCGCGTTCCAGCTCGCGCAAAATGGCCTGGCGCACCAGCTTGCGGGAATACGGCCCGACGTGGGTGATGACCGGCAGCCGTTCCTCGGGCGGGGTGTTGATGGTGGATATGTCGCGCACCCCGGTCAGGGCCATGTAGAGCGTGCGCGGGATGGGGGTGGCGGTCATGGTGAGCACGTCCACCTGGCTGCGCATCTTTTTGAGCGTTTCCTTGTGGGTGACGCCGAAGCGCTGCTCCTCGTCGATGATCAGCAGGCCCAAATCCTTGAACTGCACGTCGCCGGAGAGCAGGCGGTGGGTGCCGATCACGATGTCCACCCGGCCCTCGGCCAGCCCGGCGATGATGGCGCGCTGCTCCCGCGCGCTGCGGAAACGCGAGAGCATCTCGACCGTGACCGGGAAGGGGGCCAGCCGTTGGCGGAAGGTGTCGTAGTGCTGCTGTGCCAGCACGGTGGTGGGCACCAGCATGGCGACCTGTTTGCCGTCGAACACCGCTTTGAACGCGGCGCGCAGCGCGACCTCGGTCTTGCCGTAGCCCACATCCCCGCAGATCAGCCGGTCCATGGGGCGCGGGGCTTCCATGTCGCGCTTGACTTCCTCGATCACCCGCTGCTGGTCTTCGGTCTCTTCGTAGGGGAAGCTGGCTTCGAGTTCGCGCTGCCAGTCGGAATCCGGGCTGAACGCGTGGCCGCGCACCACCTGGCGCCGGGCGTAGAGTTCCAGCAAATCCTGCGCCACTTCCCGGACCGCTTTGCGGACGCGTTCGCGGGTGTTGTGCCATTGCGCGGACCCCAGGCGGGTGGGGGCCGGCGCGCGCCCGTCGGGGCCGACGTAGCGCGTCAGCCGGTCGGCCTGGTGCACCGGCACGTACAACTGGTCCCCATCGTCGTACTCGACCAGCAGGAACTCGCGCTCGACTCCCTCCATGCGGCGGCGAACCAGCCCCATGAAACGCCCGATGCCGTGGTCCACGTGTACCACCCAATCGCCGGTTTGCAAATCTGCGTACACGGTTTCCGGGGCTTCGGCGGCCATTTGGGGGCGCCGGCGGGGCCGGGCGCGCTGCCAGCCGAAGATTTCGCCGTCCGAAAACAGGTGAACGCGGCGTTCCCCCGGCGGCGAGAACACGAATCCTTCGCTCAGAGACCCCTGGATACATTGGGGAGGCGGGAGGCGGGTGTGTTCGCGCCACAACTCGCGCAGCCGGGCCGCCTGCCGCGAGACGATCACGGCCTGATCCCCGCGCTGGGTCTGCACGATCAGGTGGTCGATCAGGGCTTTGATGCGCCCGCCGAAACGCGGGTTGGGGCTGAACAGCCGCGCCAGGTCGGATGTTTGCAGGCCGGTGGCGGGGCCGAGTTGCAGGTAGCGCCGCTGCACCAGGTTGTCGAACAGTTCAGACCAGGGGATGTAGGGGAGCGGCGCGTCCGCGGGCAGGCTGCCCTCAGCCACGTACTGCCGCCGCAGTTCGACGGCCTGGGTTTCGATGTCGTGGGCGGTTTGTTCGATGGCTTCCAGGTCGTCGAGCAGGATCAGGCTGTGGGGGGGGAGGTAGT
>JALUWE010000117.1 GCA_027019845.1 Anaerolineales bacterium
GCGCTGTTTCAGCCGCGACTATATCCGTGAGCAGAAGGGCGACTCCCTCGACATCAGCTGGATCAGGGACGACGACAGCCTCGACGCCGCCAGCCTGCCCGACCCCGACGTGCTCGCCGCCGAAGCCATGGGCGAACTCACCGAAGCGCTGCGGGAGCTGGACGGCCTGATGCAGGCGCTGGGGGCGGGGGATGAAGCCCGGGCGCAGCGGGAGGTGTTGGTTGAGGCGTTGGGGTTGGAGTCTGAAGATGCAAAATAGTGAAACACCATCTGAATGGGGGATTGCAAAATTAGGTGATGTTTGTTCAAAGCCCCAGTATGGCTACACAACTAAATCTAGCGTTGAAGGAAAAGTAAAGTTTCTTCGTACCACTGATATCACAAAGGGAAACTTGGTGTGGGATAAAGTCCCATATTGTCTTGAAGAGCCAGATGACATCGCAAAGTATCAGTTGCATGTAAATGACATTGTAATTTCTCGTGCCGGTTCAATTGGATTTAGTGCGCTATTGGAATCACCCCCAAACAACGCTGTGTTTGCATCATATTTAATACGATTCAAACCAAGCAACCTAATCAATCCAAGATTTATCAAGCGGTTTCTGGAATCAGATAATTATTGGGTGCAACTATCGGAGCGTGCGGCTGGCAATGCCGTACAAAATGTGAACGCAAAAAAATTGGCGGATCTTAATTTGCCAATCCCACCCCTCCCCGAACAAAAACAAATCGCCGCCACGCTGGATCAACTGCTGGCGCGGGTGGAGGCGATCAAAACCCGTCTCGACGCCATCCCCGCCCTCCTCAAACGCTTCCGCCAATCCGTCCTCGCCGCCGCCGTCAGTGGGCGGTTGACGGAGGAGTGGCGGAACTCTCAAAAGCTAAAGCCAGTATCCAATGAGATATTTAAGTTTAAAAAGGTCCGCTCTGAGCGCTTAGATAAAGAGGTGCTTGAGGGCAATAAAGAAACTAAGCGCCTATGTAGGAAAATCGCCAAGCACACATTTGCTATACCCAGTAATACATCAATTCCTGAAACATGGGCTTGGACTTCCTTTATGGATTCTATGGAAAAGGTGGTGGATTGTCACAACAAAACAGCGCCTTATGTTGATGAGGGGATACACCTCATCCGTACATCAGATATACGGAATGGCCAAATAAATCTCAGTAGTACTCGCTTTGTGGATCAGCCAACTTATGAGTACTGGTCTCGACGCCTCATTCCAGCTCCGGGCGATATTCTTTTCACAAGAGAAGCACCAATGGGAGAGGTAGGCATTGTTCCACCAGCAACAAGATTATGTATGGGTCAACGTATGATGCTGCTTAGACCTATATCCGAGTTTACAAATCCAAAATATGTTCTTTTCAATATTATGTCGCTGCCGTTTCAAGAACGTATGAATGAAAGCGCAATGGGTACAGGCGTTAAACATCTACGTGTTGCAGATGTAGAGTCACTTACATACCCTTTACCTCCCATCGAAGAACAAACCCAAATCGTCCACCGCGTCGAACAGCTCTTCGCCTTCGCCGATCAGATCGAGCAGCGGCTGGCGGCGGCGCGGGGGCGGGTCGAGCATCTGACCCAGTCCATACTCGCCAGGGCCTTTCGCGGCGAGCTGACCGCCCAGTGGCGCGCGGATCATCCGGAGCTGATCAGCGGCGAACATTCTGCCCAGGCCCTGCTGGCGCGCATCAGGGCCGAGCGGGCCGCGGCCCCGGTGAAAAAGCGCGCGCGCCGCACGTAGGGCGCAAGGCTTAGGCGCCCCAGTTCAAGGCCCCGCCCGTCTGGTATTCCGTGACCCGGGTCTCGAAGAAGTTTTTCTCTTTACGAATATTCGACTGCTCATCCAGCCACGGCAGGGCGCATTGCGCGCCGGGGAAGGGTTCTTCCATGTTCAGCTGGCGGGCGCGGCGGTTGGCGATGTAGCGGAACTGTTCCATGTGCTCGTCGGCGCTGTAACCGAGAATGGGATCACGCAGCAGATAGCCGCTGTAGGCCGCCTCGCAGGCCTCGGCCTCGTCCCACATTTCCCGCAGCGCGGCGGGATCGAGTTGCACGTCGTTCTCGGCGATGATCTGTTTCACCACGCGGATGCCGAAGCCGCAGTGCAGCACCTCGTCGCGCATGATGTATTGCAACTGCTCGGCGGTGCCCTTCATCAGGCCGCGGCGTTGCAGGGCGAAGATGGGGCTGAAGCCGTTGTAGAACCAGCAACCTTCAAACACCGCGCCAAAAAACAGGTACGACAGCACGAAGGTTTCCAGGTCGTCCTTTTGGGTCAGGTCGATATCGGCGCGCAACACCGCGTCGAGGCGGCGATTGGCCATTTGAATTTTCTGGTTGATCTCCGGCACCACGCGGTAGCGGTTATAAATCTCGCCCTGGTCCAGGCCGATGGACTCGATGCAGTGCTGGTAGGTCCAGGTGTGCAGCGC
The DNA here is from genome assembly GCA_027019845.1 of Anaerolineales bacterium. Taxonomy (GTDB): domain Bacteria; phylum Chloroflexota; class Anaerolineae; order Anaerolineales; family JABWBV01; genus JALUWE01. Next base: position 2,446 of record JALUWE010000117.1, read on the forward strand.
CTCTTCGTAGACCTGTCGCGCCTGGTAGATCTGCAACTCCGGCGCGCTCATCTTTTCCATCACCGCCAGGCCGATGTTGCGCATGGCGAGGATGTCCGAGGTGGTCAGATACGACAACACGTTTTCGTACACGTGGCGTTCGGTGTCGGACAACTTGTGGTGGTAGTCGTGGATATCCTGGGACATGTTGATGTCCAGCGGTGTCCAGTGATTCTTGTTGGCGTTGAGGAAATAATTCCACGCCCAGGGGTACTTGAACGGCGCCAGTTGATTGATGTCGGTAAGGCCGTTGACCACGCGCTTGTCGTCGGCGCGCACCGGGGCGACGCCGCTGGGCGGTGCGTGCGCCACCTCCGTTTGCACCGGCTCTTCTTTTGCGAACGTCGCCAGCGCCTGTTCCACCACCGCCGGGTTGGGCGGGGTTGTATTGGTTGTGGTTTGGGTGTTTTGTCCCAGGGGGTCGTCCCAGTCAAGCATGTCTTTTCTCCGATGACTATTTGTTGTTGTTCGTATTTCGCTTTTTTCTTGTTGCGTGTTGTAAACGCAAAGCTCGCAAAGGCGCAAAGGGCGCAAAGTTTTTATTCTCGAAAAATGTTGTGGACGAGCTGACGACAGCCGAACAATGTTTATCCACTGCGTTTGAATCGAAATCTTTTCTTTGCGTTCTCTGCGCCTTTGCGTCCTCTGCGTTAACCACACCGCATCACGCACATCCACCCCGCCCCGCTACAGGCACGCCTCACAATCCGGGTCGAGGACGAAACATACCTTCAGCGGCTTTTTCTCCCTCTCCCAAGACTGGGAGAGGGTTGGGGTGAAGGTTCATGAACCAGCCTCGGCGCCATTCCCCCTCACCCCTGCCCTCTCCCCCAAAGGGGAGAGGGGGTTACTCACTACTGGCACGCCTCGCAATCCGGGTCGAGGACGAAACACACCTTCGGCAGCTTTTTCTCCCTCTCCCAAGACTGGGAGAGGGTTGGGGTGAGGGTTCATGAATCAACCCCGGCGCCATCCCCCCTCACCCCTGCCCTCTCCCCCCAAGGGGAGAGGGGGTTACTCACTACTGGCACGCCTCGCAATCCGGGCCGAGGACGAAACACACCTTCGGCGGCTTTTTCTCCCTCTCCCAAAACTGGGAGAGGGTTGGGGTGAAGGTTCATGAACCAGCCTCGGCGCCATTCCCCCTCACCCCTGCCCTCTCCCCCAAAGGGGAGAGGGGGTTACTCACTA
>JALUWE010000118.1 GCA_027019845.1 Anaerolineales bacterium
CGGCGAACAGCGGTTCGATCCCATTCCGTTGGCCGTGCTGCCCTTTCTCGAGCTGGCTTCCATTTTGCACGTTGGCAGGGGGACACACTTTGGGGCCGGCACTTTTCGGTTGGATCAATGAGTAACACTGTTTTACCCCTTGGATGACACCTCGATCCCCGGCAGCGCATTTTCGAGCACTTCGTCGATGGTCTTGACCAGCACGAAGTTCATCTCCTGGCGTACTTCGTCGGGCAGATCGTCCAGATCGGGTTCGTTGCGGTAGGGGAGGATGACGGTTTTGAGACCGGCGCGGTGCGCGGCGAGCACTTTTTGTTTGATGCCGCCAACGGGCAGCACGCGCCCGCGCAGGGTGATCTCCCCGGTCATGGCAACGTCGGGGTCTGCCGGGGTGCGGGTGAAGAGGGAGACGATAGCCGTGACGATGGCCGCGCCCGCGGAGGGGCCGTCTTTGGGGATCGATCCGGCCGGAACGTGGACGTGAATGTCTCGTTTTTCGAACTGGCTGTCGTCGATGCCCAGCTTTTCGGCCTGGGAGCGCACCCACGAGAGGGCAATGGATGCCGATTCGCGCATCACGTCACCCAACTGCCCGGTCAGGATCAGATCGCCTTTGCCGTTCATGCGGGTGGCTTCGATGAAGAGGATGTCCCCGCCGGTCTGGCTGACGGACAGGCCGGTGACCACGCCCGGGGTCTCGGTGCGTTCTGCGGCTTCGAAGAAGTAGCGCGGTTTGCCCAGCAGCTCGCGCACCATGTCGGGGGTGACGGTAATCTGTTCGGAGACCTCGCCGCTGGCGATGCGGGTGGCGATCTTGCGGGCCACGCGGCCGATCTCGCGTTCGAGCTGGCGCACACCCGCCTCGCGGGTATAGTCGCGTACGATGGTGCGCAGGGCGTCTTCGGTGAATTTCAGTTCCTCTGCGCGCAGACTGTTGGCACGCAACTGGCGGGGGATCAGGTATTTTTGCGCGATGTGGATTTTTTCCGGTTCGATGTACCCGTCCAGGCGCAGGATTTCCATGCGGTCGCGCAGCGCGGGCGGGATGGGTTCGAGCAGGTTGGCGGTGGCGATGAACATCACCTGGGAGAGGTCGTAATCCACGTCCAGGTAGTGGTCGCGAAAGTGGGCGTTTTGTTCGGGGTCGAGCACCTCGAGCAGGGCCGAGGAGGGGTCGCCGCGCCAGTCGGCCCCGATCTTGTCCACTTCGTCGAGCATGAAGACCGGGTTGCGCGTTCCGGCGCGGCGGATGGCCTGGATGATGCGCCCGGGCATGGCGCCGATGTAGGTACGCCGGTGGCCGCGGATTTCGGCTTCGTCCCGCATCCCGCCCAGAGACATGCGGGTGAACTGGCGGCCCATGGCGCGGGCGATGGAGCGCCCCAGGGAGGTTTTGCCCACGCCCGGCGGGCCGACGAAGCACAGGATCGCGCCGCGGCGTTCCTCCGGGGCCAGTTCGCCCTGGCCGCGCTCCAGGGCCAGCTTGCGCACGGCCAGAAATTCCAGGATGCGGTCTTTGACTTCCTGCAGGTCGTAGTGGTCTTCGTCCAGCACCTGGCGAGTGCGGGGGATGTCGATCTCTTCCTCTACGTCGCCCCAGGGCAGGTCGCAGAGCCAATCCAGATAGGTCTTGATGACCGAGTATTCCGCGGCCTGGGGGGGCATCTTTTCTAAGCGGCTGAGTTCTCGCAGGGCTTCTTTTTGGGCCTCTTCGCTCATGCCCGCGGCTTCGATCTTCTGGCGGTATTCCTCGATTTCGGCCTCGATCTCGTCGGTTTCGCCCAGTTCTTTGCGAATGGCTTTGAGTTGTTCGCGCAGGATGTATTCGCGCTGGGATTTTTCGACGCCGGTTTTGGCCTGTTCGCGGATTTGCGCCTGCACCTGCGCAAAGGCCAGTTGCTGCTGGTAAAAGTCGCGTACTTTGAGCAGCCGTTCTTTCAGATCGAAGGCTTCCAGCAACTGGATGCGCTGTTCGTAGGTGTATTCGGGGGTGTAGCCGGTGTTGTCGGCCAGCTGGCCGGGGTCCTGAATGGAGCGCACGAAGTTGAGAATCTCGTCCGGGATGCCGGGGGTGAGTTCGATGAAGGCCTGGATGTAGGCTTTGACTTCTTGCGCCAGCTCTTCGACTTCTTTGTCCCAGGTTTTGGGGTCGGGCCGCGGAATGCACTGGCAGGAAATGTACGGTTGCTCTTGCGTGATTTCGAGCACCTCGGCACGGCTCAATCCCTGGGCGATCAGGATTTCTCCCCCCGGGCGTTTCATGAATTGCAGCCGCGCGATCACTCCAATGTGGTGAATCTGTTCGGGGAGGGGGGCCTCCTCCTGGCCCGGCAGGGCAAAGAGGAGCAGAATGGTGTTGTCACCCTGCGCGGCCGCGTGGATGGCCATCTGGGCGCGCTGGTCGTCCATTTCGAGGGGGGCGGCCATGTGCGGCAGGACAATGGCGTCTTCGACGACGACAGCCGGTAGTTCGATAGTTGCTTGATCTCGCATGAGTTATTTTTTCTTCACCTGAAGCTCACAGTTTGTTGCGGATGGCTTCCACCTCTCTGTCCGGGTCGATTTTCAAACGCTCGAAGCGCATGGCCGGTATGCTCAAATTGTAATCCATGATCCGCCGGTTGAGTTCCAGGATGGTTTCCCGAAAACGAGACACGGCGCGCTGCCATTCGGCCTCGACCCATCCCGCCGCGGGATGTTCACCCTGCGCCTGCCGGTACCAGAGCCAACTTCGCTGTAAGGATTGGCGGGCGGTTTGCAGATCGCGGTCGATCTGTTTGCCCGCCGCGATCCAGGGCAGCGTGTGGTTACTGTCCTTCAAGATTTTGTAGGCCATGCGGTTTGCCGGGTCTTCGTGGGGATTTTGGTTCAGGTGGAGGGGCTTCCCTTTGCCGGGCAGGTTGTCGAACTGGCCTGATTTCCTGGCTTCTTCGATTTGCCGGTCAATGGCGCGCTGCCATCGTGTGGGTGTCATGGTGTAAGTACCCTCTCGAACATTTCTTGATTGAAACCGACCAGAAAAGTTTGGCCCACCTGGAGCGTGGGGGCGCGTAGCGTGCCGCTGCGCCCGAGCACGTCTCGCAGGATGTCGTCTTTGGAGTCGGTTTTGGGGTCCCAGCGGCGCACTTTTTTGCCCCGGGCGGTGTAAATCTGTTCGGCTTTGGCGAGCAAGTCCCAGGCCGCGCCGGCCTCGATGCGTTCTTTGCGCGCCTCTTGCCAGGTCAGGATTTCGATGTCGTGGTGCTCGAGAAACTCTCGAGCTTTGGCCGATGTTTTTCAATTTTTGCGCAGATAGGCCCAATCTACGTGCATGATGTTCATTGTCTCCCTATTGTTTTCAACCGCAGATTACACAGATTGCACAGATTACACAAACTACGCCGCGTACCCATCGGGGTGCTTTTGGTGCCAGGCCCAGGCCGTGGCGATAATCTGTTCGAGATCAGGGTATTGGGGCTGCCAGCCTAGCTCTTGCTTGATCTTTTCGCTGCTGGCGATCAGCACTGCCGGGTCCCCGGGCCGGCGGGGGCCGATTTGGGCCGGGATGGGGTGGCCGGTCACCCGTCGGGCGGTCTCGATCACTTCTTTGACGCTGAAACCGCGTCCGTTGCCCAGGTTGTATGTGCGGCTGCCGTGTTCCAGGGCGCGTAATGCCAGAATGTGCGCCTGTGCCAGGTCCACCACATGAATGTAATCGCGGATACAGGTGCCGTCGGGGGTCGGGTAGTCGTCGCCGAAGATGACGATTTTCTCGCGCTGGCCGAGGGCGACCTGCAGAACGAGCGGGATCAGGTGGGTTTCGGGGTCGTGCTGTTCGCCTAGATCCTCGTGGGCTGCGCCACAGGCGTTGAAGTAACGCAGGGCCGCGTAGCGCAGCCCGTACAGGCGGTCCATCCAGTGCAGCAGCCGCTCGATGATAAATTTGGACTCCCCGTAGGGGCTGCCGGGGACGATACGCTCCTCGGCTTTGATCGGGATTTCTTCTGGGTCATCGAACAGGTTGGCAGTGGAGGACAGGATGAAGCGCCGGACCCCGTGTTCGACCGCGCTCTCCAGCAGGTTGAGGGCGTTGCGCACGTTGTCGCCCAGGTACAGGAACGGCTTTTCGACCGATTCGCCCACCAGCGTGTTGGAGGCGAAGTGCATGATGGCTTCGGGTTTGTGGGTGTGCAAGGCATCATCCACCGCGGCGCGGTCGGCCAGATCGGCGTGGATGAAAACAGCGTCGGGATGCACGGCCTCCCGGTGGCCCTGGGAGAGATTGTCGAAAACGATGACTTCATCCCCCATTTTGAGCAGTTCGGAAACGACAACGCTGCCAATATAGCCCGCGCCGCCAGTGACCAGGATTTTCATAAAGCACCTCTGTGATGTAAGATAGACAACGTCTAATTGTACCCATCCTGGCAATTGTAGGTAGCCCCACATTTGGGCTAGAGGCAGGTTTTGGCGGCGGGTTTATATCTTCCGTTTGACAATGTATAGGGCAAGCTCGGCCAGGGCTTCATTCTCCGGTGTAGCGGGCATCTCTGCCAGAATGTCCAGGGCGCGTTGCACGTAGGCCTCCGCTTCGATCAGCGATTGTTCGATTGCGCTGCTCTCACGGATGGCCTCCACCAGTTGTTCCAGTTGGTTTCCGCTGTGCCCGTTGCGCTCGATCACCGATTGCATGTGGGGGTCGTGCGGGTGGTTTTCGTAATAGTAGAGGGCAGGCAGGGTGATCAACCCCTGGCGCAGGTCGCTGGCAACTGGCTTGCCGACGGTGGTCTGTTCTTCGGTGAAGTCGAGCACGTCGTCTACGATCTGAAAGGCCATGCCGATCTCGTAGCCAAAGCGGCGGGCGATCTCGACCACGGGTTGCCTGACCGGGCTGAGTACGGCTGCCGCGCCTGAGGCCAGCTCGAACATGGAGGCGGTTTTGGCGTAGATGCGCTGGTAGTAATCTTCGCGGCTGGCGATGCCGCGGCTGCGGAAGTATTGGGTGATCTCGCCGTTCACAATGGTGCTCAGGGCTTGTGCAAACATTTGCATCACCGTGACGGAACCGGTGTCCGCGGCCAGTTTGGCGGCCCTGGCAAAGACGAAATCGCCCGTAAGCACGGTGGCTGCCGGGGACCATTCCGCGTTGAGAGTGGGCATACCGCGGCGCAAAAGCGCGCCGTCGATCAGGTCGTCGTGGATCAGGGTGGCGGTGTGTAACATTTCGACCGCGGCGGCCAGATTGCGGAGCGGTTGCACATCGGCCCCCAACATCGAGCCGATGAGCAGGGCGATGGTGGGACGCACGCGTTTGCCACCCGCATCGATCAAGTGGTGCATGGCAGCCACCAGGTCTGGATGGCTGCCCTCTGCCTGAGAGCGCATCAAACTTTCGACTTCACGGAGGTGTTCTTGTATAGGGGTGAGAAAAGTTGTCGTCATGGTTATAAAGAAAACACAATGGGTGGCCTCAAGACGCGTCCCCGATAAGCGCGTTGACAATGTTGCCCATTTTGGCCGTGCGCTTGATAGCTGAAGTGGGTAATCGCTGTAATTGAGAGTAGAGAGACATCATGGTTTCGAAGAAATCCAGCATTTCGTTCAGCTTGGTGCGCGTATGAAGGTCTTCTTCTCCTTTGGTTTCCAGCTCTTGGAGGGTTTCACGTAGCATGTGCAGGGTGGGGTCCATCTCGCGGCGTTTGCGCTCGTCCAGCACCACGCGGAACATCTCCCAGACATCGTCCAGGGTCTCGAAGTGGTCTCGCCGGTCGCCGAGCACGTGTACGGTGCGGATGATGCCCCAGCTTTGCAGCTCGCGTAGGCCGGTACTGACGGTCGAGCGGGCAATCGACAGGGTTTCGCTGATCTCTTCTGCGGTCAGAGGATGGGGGGAGATATACAGCAGGGCGTGAATCTGGGCGATGGTGCGGTTGATACCCCATTTGGTGCCCATCTCGCCCCAGTGAATGATGAAATTTCGGGTGGCCTCGGTTAGTTCCATTTCGTTTTTTCTGTAATTTCGGTCTTTTCCGAATTATACGAAGACAAATGAAGTATGTCAATGACGGCTTGTTGATTCCGAGATAGCGGCTTAACGAAAAAGTGCGCCGGTCAGCAGCGCACTTTTTGCCCAAGGAGGCGAATCGCCAGCCCCATGCACTTTCAGCGGATCGACTCCTGCGTCTCCCGGCATTGAACATGGATCAGGGGTAGCACTTACGCAGTTGGGACCTCACGGGTCTACTACCACACGATGCAGGAAGATTTTACCCAAAATAGATTGCATCCGGGCATCTCCATGCGCTTTGAGACCTGTGAGGTCCGGGTGCGACTTTTCAAGTGCGTAAGTCCTATCAGGGGGCGTTCGATTCGGGCGCCTGATTGCGGTTGCGCTGGATGAATTTTGCGACCAGATCAGGGTCAAAAGTCTCCATTTTCAACATACGCCCCCAGGAGGTCGCCACAACTGGGGCGTCTGCGGTGGCCCAGGGGAAGGCGATTACTTTGAGGTTACCGGCTTCGTCCAGGGCGGCACGCAATTGGCTTTTGATATTGCTGCATTCCTGTTCGCTGACCAGGGTGCAGTTGTACCAAAAGACCACGTAGCCATGTTCCAGCGCGTGGACGATGAAGCCTTCCGGGTTGGGCAAATCGGTGACCTCGGGGCTGGTTTCGTCGTAAAATCCGGCGGGGAGGGGATTGGCGTAATGGCTCCCTGAGGTAGGGGGGTCTGTGTCGTAGGGAGGGGGTGGGGTATTGAGGCCGATGTGTTGTCCGGCGGCTTCGGCGGAGACGATCTCGCCCAGGGGCGGGCGGATGCCGGTCCAGAGCAAGTATCCTACGAATGCTACCGTGAGCAATGCGGCTGCGCCCCACCCGATCTGGCTTTTTAGTTTTTGTTTTCGTTTTCTTGCCCGGCGTTGCTCGCGGCGTGAAACTTTTTTGTTTGTAGATTTGCTCATACGTATCGAGAATCTCCTGTTAGATTTTTGGTTTTTTTTGTAGGGGGTTGGCGTGAGTAGGAAAGGGTGCTAACGAACTCACAAATCGTACTGGTATACAGGGAAAACGCTGTTCGTCCGGCGAAAGCGAGCTTTGGCATAAAGGGCCAGGGAAGCGGTGTTGTTATCCTGGGTGTTGACCGTGACGCGCAATACACCCTGATGTTGGAACTGGGTGAGCACGTGATGGACAAGCGCGTATCCAATCCCCTTACCTCGTTCTTCCGGGCGCACCGCAAGCCGGGCGAGGTGGCCTCCGAGGGGGTTGGGGGTGCTGATCTGGTATCCCAGAATGCGTGAGTCTTGCACTGCGACGCTGGCGAAGGCGGATTGTGCCAGGGCAATTTGTAAGGACGAGAACGAGTTACACCAGAGGGGGTCAAATGAGGCGTTATCTATCGCAAGCACTTCGGGGAGGTCGTTCTGCCGCATTTTCCGCAGCCGCCCCTGGAAGGCTGGCTCAGGCAGCTTTTGGTTGCGCCGCTCCCAGGACAGTAAAACGACATTGTGTGTATGGATGAATCCGCTGTCTTCCACCAGCCTTTGCATCCAATTTTCTGGACACAAGGTTGCAATTTCGACATCCGGATAGGGGGACAACTCCCGGCGAGCCGCTTCCCAAAGCAGATTCCAGGCAGTGTTCGGGCGTATTTCTCTGGAACAGGCGAAAACGCGAATCCAGGCCACGCCAGGGGGGTCCATGGGGCAGGCGAGTGCGGCGATGAGGCGGTTTTTTCGTTCGATCACCAGGTAGGGGGTGTGTCCCAACCAGTCTAGGGGGCGTTTCCAGTCCAGGTGGCGATGGACGTAAGGTTCGAAGTGAAACAGGTTGTTCAGTTGTATCCGATCGTCCGGCTCTGCCCCGCGCACAGAGAGTTCCGTCTGTAAGCTTTTCAACACCATGTTTCAGGAACGGCGGAGCAGCTGTGAGGGGATGTCGAGCAATTTTTTCAGGAGTCGCTGGGTCAGATTCGGTTTCTTCACCTGTTCCAGGCCTGATTGCATACTGGCAACTGCCTCCATATAGCGCCCGCCACGCATTTGCAGCCGGGAGATCGAATTCATAACCGAGGCGCGCAGTTCTCTTTCGCCAATGTCTTCCAATAATCTAGCGGATTCCCAATATAGTTTTTCGGCCTCTTCTGTACGGTTGAGCGCGGCCAGCGCGGCGGCTTTGTTGCCTAGAGCCATGGCCTGGCGTCGAACATCCCCGGCTTCCGCAAACGTTTCCGGGGTGTTGCCGACGGCTTCCAGCGCGGCCTGGGCCTCCCCCGCTTGTAATAGGGCCACACTGCGGTTATTTGCCATTTCAGCTGCGCTGAGCATATCGCCGGAGGCCTGATAACTCACCGCGGCTCGCTCGAAAGCGTTGGCTGCCTCAATGAACTCCTCCCGTTCATAGGCTTCTTTGGCTTCCTGACAGAGTTGCTGGGCGGTGCGAGTTTCGCTCATAGGGTGATCTCCAACAACCCTTCGGCTACCGCCCGCAGTTTCTCGACCGACATCTCGCTCAGGCGTTCAGCAAGCTCCAGGTATGGGCGGTTAATGGGCTTCAAGACGAACGACTGAAGTTCGGCTGGCATATCCATGACTTGTGCCAGCGTGCGGCGTTCTTGAATCCAGTCGCCGATGGGGCCGTGTGTATCGTGGAAATCTTGCAGCGGGCATTTTAAGTGGCCTGCCAAGATTTCCAAATCTGGCAAAGGTATCGTGTCCTCTCCCAATTCGTAGCGTTTCAATTGATCGGCTGAAATGCCCGCCTTTTGGGCCAGGTCTTCAAGTGTTAGCTTGTTGGCGAGCCGGGCTTCACGTAATTTTGTGCCCACAATGCGTTGGCGTAGCGCGAGGAGGCGGTGCATTTTTTCGTGCCGGTTGTTGAGGTTGCCGTTTCCAGTATAGGCCGTGTTCCCCCAGAAATGTTCAAGCGGGATGTTCAGAAAATAGGCCAATACTTCTAGTTCGGGCAAAGAGGGCGAGGATTCGCCTTGTTCGTAAGCCCGGAAAGCTGCGGGGGAAATTCCGAGCAGTTCGGCACATTCTTCTTGCGTTCGACCTGCAACCATCCGGGCGTCCATAATCAATACGCCCAGTTTCTTTTTGCGGAGGGAAATTGCTTGGGGGGTCGCCATATCTTTATGCTCCTTGTCCCATTATAGCAAAGGAATTGTGCATCTGGCGCAATAGCACACACGAGGATTCCATCGAAACAGTGTGTTGTGCCATCGATGTCCGGTTCATTATAGCAAAAATCTTTCAAAAGGGGCTATCTTCGCCGGGGGCGGGTAGCAGGTATTGCACCCAACATCAGGCGAGGCTCTTTACGGAGTGCCGGCTGCGCTGCGAGTGCGTGGCGACAGGCAAAGAGAAGTAGAAATTCGACCCCTTCCCGGGTGATGACTTGACCTGGATAGAGGTATGATGTGCTTCTAGCACGCGTTTTACAAGAGCCAACCCCATCCCCGTACCGCCATAACGGCGGGTGGGGGAATTATCCAGTTGATGAAAGGGGATGAAGATTTCCTCGATTCGGTCCGCCGGCATTCCTATGCCTGTATCTATCACCGCCACGGTAACCCGGTCTTCGTTGTGCTGGCCCAAGATAGTAACCTTGCCCCCCGAGGGAGTAAATTTGATTGCATTGTCAATAAGTTGAGATAAAACCCAGGTGATTTTCTCAACGTCTGCCATCACGTCGGGCAGTTCCTGGATGTTTCCAGTTATCAGGGTTACCCCTTGTTTTTCGGCTTTGCCCTGTAATTTTTGGATAACTTTATGAATGACATTTTGCACCGCGACCGGCTCAAGGTGCAATCTCAGGCCGCTCTTGGTGGTTTCCGAGAACTGTATCAGATCGTTGATCAATTTTTCGAGCTGTTCGGTGGAACGAGCCATGACACTAACGGCCTCTTTTTGCTCTTTGGTAAGCGGCCCAAGATCGTTCTCTGCCATTAATTCAAGATACCCCTTGATGTGTGTCAAGGGTGTGCGCAATTCGTGAGAGATGTTGGAAATAAAATTGGCTTTGAGCTGGTGGAGGTCCGAAAGTTTGACCACTGCGCGCCGAAGTTCGGCAGTGCGTTCCCGAACACGTTTCTCGAGATTGCGGTTGGCTCGATTTAATGCGGTTTGTAATTGTAGGATTTGGGATGTAATTGCCTGATCCAGAGTGGCGCGGTTGATGATACCCAATTCGACAAGCGATTCTCCCAGCAGCAGACGCTTCCCCTGCTGCATTTGTTGTTTTTGGTATTCGAGCGCCTTTGCCAATTGCTCTTCGGTGATAATTTTTTGTTTTACCAGGTTCTCCCCCAGACGCGGCACCAATATCTCCGGTGAAATGGGCGGCTTTTCCCCCTGGGTGGTGGACGATATGGCCTCTTCGGCCATTGTGGTAGCCAGCGCCAAGTCAATGCCGCAATTCTGGCAGTAACGAAATTGTGGGTCAACCGCGTGGTTGCAAAGTGGGCAGTTAGAGACAGCCATCTAATGCCATCCTCAATGAAAACCAATCGACACGGAACTTTACCATCTTACCACTTGAAGGCCCGAATTTTCTTGCCAAATAATAACGGTTTGATGATGGTTCGGAGATGAACATTCCCGCCATTGGCGCCGCAACACACTGAGATTGCCTCTGGGGTTGTTCATTGCGCTTGGTTATCTTACCTTTACTTTCTGAAGTGTGCAAGCCGCTTGTTCGCCAAAGATCACCTTGAAAGCCATTCCGAACGCGATACAATACTTGACAATACAACATAAAAAGGAGATTGATTGATGCCGACCATTAAACCCGGATTGTCTCCCGAAGCTATTGCCAGACGTATGGCTGAGGTGGATGAAGCGTTGAAAAAGATGCAGGCCAACCCGCGGGTCAGCAACATCGTCGTGGTGGTCCCTGCGGATGCCTGTCCGGCCTGCCGGAAAATATCCGGAACGTATCCCAAAGATAAAGTGCCCCGCCTTCCGATAGAAGCCTGTACGCACCCATTGGGATGCCGCTCCTTTTACCAACCTTTTTTGAACCAAATCTTTCCCTGAGGCCGCTTACCCGGCTTGAAGCTGTTCTCCGATCAGCTTCAGGGCTTGCTCTCGCGTCTCGATTTGCCCGGCGGCCTGGGCTTCGCGCACCAGCTCTAACAGTTCACCGATTTGGGGGCCGGGTTGCAAGCCGAATTCCGAAATCAGGTCGTTCCCCTTTAATAACGTTGGGGGAGACACACTTTCCTGGGGGCGCTCCCACCAGGCCTCCAGAAGTGTTCGAATCACGTCCAGATAGCCCGTCCAGGTGTCCTGCGGCAGTGCGCTGCCGTATGTTGCCATCACATCCGCCAGCGCGAGCAGGCAAATGTCCACCCCGGCCTGCCGTGTGTCTCGAAAAAAGCGATAGACCGCGCGCCGGGTGGGAGGTTTGCCGGATTGCGCCAGAAAATGGGGCCGCATGTGGTGACGCACCACGGTTTTGATGCGCGAAATTTCGTCCCGGCTCAGGCGGAGGCTGTGGGCGCGCTGCCCGGCCAGCTTGGCGCTCACCCGCTCATGCCCAAAGAAACGGATGCGCCCGCTTTCGTCTTCTTGCGCGGTTTCCGGCTTGCCGGCATCATGGTATAGCGCCGCCAGAAAAAGGGACGGGCGCCAACCGCGGCCGGGAAGGATCTGCTCGTTTACGTGGGCGTGGATTTGCTGGCGGTAACGCCCCAGACGTAACACGGCCAACCCAATCGCCAAACTGGCCGCCGCGTCCGGATCATGTTGCCGCGCCCCCACCACATCCAACAAAAATTCCAGCCGCTGAACGGTCTGTAACGTGTGTTCCCACACATCATACAGGTGGGGCGCCGACTGTTGCACACCCTTCAGGGGTACCAGTTCGGGTAACAAATAGGGGAGAACGCCGAGGAGCTCGAGCGCTCGCAACGCGGTGGCCGGCTGCTCCCCCTCCAGGATGCGGTATAGTTCGTCGCGTTGCCGCTCGGCAGAAACATTGGGCAGCCGCTCCGCGGCCTGGCGCATCAGCGAGCGCGTCTCGGGGTCGATTTTGAGCTTGAAATTGGTAGCTTGCCGGATAGCCCGCAGGGTGCGTAGCGGATCGTCCAGGAAAGCGGTTGGGGAACAGGGGCGCAATATCTTCCGGTGCAGGTCCAACGCGCCCCCGAGCGGATCGAGCAATTTATCCGGGGCGCGCACGTCTACCGCCAGGGCGTTGATGGTGAAATCGCGGGCGCGCAGATCGCTTTCGATGTCCTCCCCGCGCAGGCTGGCGAAGTCGATTGTGTATTGGCCGCTCTCGCGGAGCAACACCACCCGGCCGGTGCCGCGTTCCGGGTCTAAGGGGACGAAGGCGGCATTGAGCGCGTCCGCTACCTGTCTGGCAACCTGGATACCGTCCCCGTCCACTGCGAAATCCAGGTCGTGGGTGGGGCGTTGGAGCAGCGCGTCCCGCACCGCGCCGCCCACCAGAAAAACAGGAACGTCCTCCGGGAGAACAAGCCGAATTTTATCCAGCAATTTGGAAAAAGTGAGAGGTTGGGAGGTTGGCACGTAAGTAATTTCCGGTTGTTCTTTGGGACGGTTGGTCTTGGCGGCTCGCAAGGCTTGCTGTGGCGTGCCCCCTTGCCCCACCACCCGGCCGCGCAGCCGCGCCACCCACCGCCCCGCGTAGGGGGTCAGGTCTTCTGCCGGCTTCCCCCTCTTCGGCATCATTTACTCCGGCGGCGTGTAACGAGAGGTATCCACAGCCGCGATGAAGGGCAGGTTGCGGTAATATTCATCGATGTCCAGGCCATAGCCGAAAACGAATTTGTCCGGGATTACGAACCCGCAATAGTCGATGGGGATGTGGACTTTGCGGCGTTCGGCCTTATCCAGCAGGGTGCAAATGCGCAGGCTGCGGGGGCGCCGGGTTGCCAGGATTTCGAGCACGGTTTTGAGTGTGTAGCCGCTGTCGATGATGTCTTCGACCAGCAGCACGTTGCGGTCGTAGATGTCGGTGCGCAGGTCGAAATTGATCCGCACGTGGCCGGTGGTCTCCCGCGCGCCAACCCCATAGGAAGAAATATCCATGAAATCAATCGTGTGCGGGACGGTGATATGGCGCATCAGGTCGGTCAGGAACAGCACACCGCCGCGCAGGATGCAGATCAGCAGCAGGTCTTGCCCCTGGTAATCGCGGCTGATCTCCGCGCCCAGCTCTGCGATGCGCTTTTGCAGCCTTTCTTCGTCGATCAGCACCTCTTGTAGGAATTCTGTGTAATCGGCTACTGTCATATCAGTCTCGGGGTACCTGGTGGCATTTTCGGCAGCGCGCTTCGTACAATTCGTCCGCGCCCACGATCACGATTGGATCGTTGTAATGCGCCGGTTGGCCGTTGACCAGCCGCTGGGTGCAATAGGCAGGTTCGCCGCACACGATGCAAATGGCCTGGAGTTTGTCCACTTTTTCGGCCTGGGCCATCAGTTGCGGCATGGGGCCAAAAGGTTCTCCCCGAAAATCCATATCCAAACCGGCCAGGATGACGCGCAGGCCTTTTTCGGCAAGTTGGTGAACGATGGTGGTGATTTCGGGGTCCAGAAATTGGGCTTCGTCTACGGCAACCACGGTGGTATCTTCATCCAGGTATTTGAGGATGTCGCTGGCGCTTTCTATCGGCTGGGCTTCGTATACGTTACCATTGTGGGAGGTCACCTTTTCGATGGTGTAGCGGTCGTCGATGATGGGTTTGAACACCTGCACTTTCTGGCGGGCGATCAGCGCCCGGCGCAAGCGGCGAATGAGTTCATCGGTTTTGCCGCTGAACATCGATCCGGTGATCACTTCGAGTGAACCGTGATGATGTTTCATTTTCCTCCTCGTAGAGGTTGGTTTCGAGAGGATTTTACCACGGGAGATGTTGCAAAGACCTCACAGGTTTTTTCTTCAACCTGTGAGGTCTTTGTAAAAAGGCAGGTCTGGAATAGCGGCCTGCTGCGGTGGGGATTGGTGTGTGCGGTCAGGCAACCACAGGTTCGGCCTCCGGGAGCTTGTACCCCAGGCCTCGCAATCGCTTTTTGACGTCTGCCAGGGATTTGCGGCCAAAGCCGTCGATTGCCAGCACCGCGCTTTCGCCTTCGTTGAGTTTTTCGATGAACTCTCCCGCGGTCGTGATACCAGCTTTGGCGAGTGTATCGATGACGCGTTTGCTCAAATCCAGCTCCGCAATGGGACGTTCAGGCGAGGTGCGGGCTGCTTGCCGGGCTTTTTGCTCTTCCAGATAAGCTTGCCGGGCCCGCAGACGCTTGTAGAAGCGATCCACCTGACCTTCGGTGTCCACGATGCGCTGTTCACCTGTGTAGAAAGGATGGCAATTCGAGCAAATATCCGTGCGGATGATTTTTTGCGTTGATCCCGTTGTCCAGGTGTTGCCACAGGCGCAGATTACCTGCGCGTCGGGATAAAATGTGGGGTGAATGTCTTTTTTCATGCCGCGGCCTCCTGTTTTGCCATCGCTTCCAACGTTTCCAGAGGTACAACGCTGACACGTTTGCGGCCGTCACGAATGGTCTCGTATAACACCAGGCCCTCGACTGTGGCAAAAAGTGTGTGGTCTTTGCCAACGCCAACATTACGGCCAGGCTTGATGCGCGTGCCGCGCTGACGAACCAGAATGTTGCCGGAGCGCACATATTCACCGGCGAATTTTTTCACACCCAATCGTTTGGACTTGCTGTCTCGACCGTTGCGGCTGGAGCCGCCACCTTTTTT
Organism: Anaerolineales bacterium; assembly: GCA_027019845.1. Taxonomy (GTDB): domain Bacteria; phylum Chloroflexota; class Anaerolineae; order Anaerolineales; family JABWBV01; genus JALUWE01. The sequence goes on from JALUWE010000118.1 coordinate 14,719, forward strand.
GTGTGCCATGCTTCACTCTCCTGTTTAACCTGTCACAATCTCATCAATGTGCAGCCGGGTGTACTGCTGGCGATGGCCTTGTTTGCGGCGATAGTTGACACCCGATTTGTACTTGAACACGATGATCTTGCGGCCTTTGACCTGCTCGACCACCGTGGCCTTGACTTTTGCACCCTCCACAATGGGCGCGCCGACCTTTATGTCGCCCTCATTTGCGAGCAACAACACCTGGTCGAGTTCAACCGTTTCACCGGTATCCAGGGGCAGGCGGTCCACATCTATTTTTTCGCCTTCTACAGCGCGATATTGTTTTCCGCCGCTTTCGATGATTGCGTACTTCACTGTTTTCCTCCAACCTTCACTTCGCCGCACGCCACGCAGTTGGCATTGCCCTGCTGGGGACTGCTCAGGTGCGGGGAAGTTGGGGATTCAAGATTTTGCCCCAGCCTTGCAGCCGGGGCTGTGCGACGGAGTATTATAATGACGACCCGCACGGATGTCAACGGCGATTCGCGGGGGCTGCGGGCAGCACTCGTGTTTTGCGAACCGCTCATCCGCGTTTTCCTTTGACAATCGAATACCCATCCGATATACTGCTCCCCATACTTTGATCCGGCAATCAGTGGTCTTTCAATCTGCGCGCGGGGGGAGTAGCCGGTATGTTGATCGCCTTCTGATTGCGCAATTTCCCCCGAGGAGGATTCCATGTCTCGCAAGAAATTTCAGCTTTTACTCCCTCTATTCGCTCTCATGCTGGCCGCGTTGGCCTGTGGTGGTAGCAGCCCGGTCACAATAGATGAAATTCCCGTGTTTCCGGGCGCCACCGCTTTGCAAAGCGGCGAAAGCCCGATGGCCGATCAGTTGGCTCAAGTAGTCGCCGAAAGCGCGGGTGAAGAGGATGTCCGTTCGGATATTCGCCTCTACTCTGTCCCCGCAGGCACTACCTGGGAGCAAATCCGCGAATACTACACCAGTGAGTTGAGTGGTACGGACTGGGAACAGGATACGCAACTGGACCAGAATAGCGAATTCTTTCAATCCATGGGCTGGACGCGAGGCAGTCTGTCGAGTGAACAGGCTCTGGTGGTGGGCTTTACGCAGGACCCCTTCTCAGGGGATTCCATTTTGATGATCAGTCTGTTTAGTGAATGAGGCAGTCTGCATAAAAGAGCCGGAGCATGATCTCCGGCTCTTTGTTCGTTAAAGCGATTGCCCGGTTATTGAATTTCGGGTGGTGGTCACGGAGTAAGTGATGGCGGAGCAGGTTCGTTAACATTCGTCTTTTACTG
>JALUWE010000119.1 GCA_027019845.1 Anaerolineales bacterium
CGTCCACACCCACCCGAACACCAACGCCCTCCAACACCCCGCTCCCAACCAACACGCCACCCCCTACGAACACGCCCCCGCCCACCGTCCCTCCAACGCCAACCCCTTGAGAGCGGGTTGAAAGCCGGAAGTCCAGGCTCCCCCGACTTCCCCCACTTCCTCCCCACGAGGTGTCCATGACCACATCTACCTCGATTGTGCTCACCGAACAAGACGGCCCCATCGGCATCGTCACCCTCAACCGCCCGAAAGTGCTCAACGCCCTCAGCCCGGCCATGCTGGAGGCCATCTGCCAGGCCCTGGAAACCCTGGACGCCAACCCGGACGTGCGCGTCATCATCCTCACTGGCGGGCCACGCGTCTTCGCGGCCGGCGCGGACATCAAAGCCATGGCCGAAGCCTCGCCCCTCGACATCGTGCGCATGAACACGCTCGGCTACTGGCAGCGAATGCAGCGCATCAACAAGCCGATCATCGCCGCGGTCAGCGGCTACGCGCTGGGCGGCGGCTGCGAGCTGGCCATGCAGTGCGATTTGATCGTGGCCTCCGAAACCGCTCTCTTCGGCCAGCCGGAGATCAAAGTCGGCATCATGCCCGGCGCGGGCGGCACCCAGCGGCTGGCCAAAGCCATCGGCCCCTACCGCGCCATGGAAATGGTGCTCACCGGCGAGCCGATCACCGCGCGCGAAGCCCACGCCTGCGGCCTGGTCAACCGCCTCGTGCCTGTGGAGCGTTATCTGGACGAGGCCAAAGAACTGGCGCGCACCATCGCCGCACGGCCCCCCATCGCGGTGCGCCTGGCGCGCGAAGCCCTGCGTTACGGCGTGGAAACCACCCTGCGGGACGGCCTGGCCGTCGAGCGGCGCAACTTCATCCTCCTCTTCGACACCCACGACCAGCAGGAGGGCATGAAGGCGTTTTTGGAAAAGCGCAAACCCGAATTCAAAGGAGAGTGAGGGTTGGCAAGGTAAACAGGCAGACAAGGTGGTCTGATTTGTCTAATTTGTCTAATTTGTCTTACTGGTCTTATTGGTCGAACTCGTTGCACGGAGACAAGTAAGACAAGTACGACAAGTAAGACAAGTACGACAAGTAAGACAAGTACGACAAGTAAGACAAGTAAGACAAGCAGACAAGTAAGACAAGCAGACAAGTAAACACCTGCCCACCACCCACTGAACACTGATTACTGACCACTGAATACTGACCACTGAAACATGACTCCCACCCCTTCCCCCCAACGCATTGGCATCATCGGCGCGGGCACCATGGGCAGCGGCATTGCCCTGACCGCGCTGTACGCCGGATACCACGTGGTTTTGCAAGATGTCGTCCCCCCCATGCTCGACCGCGCCCGCGGTTACCTGGAAAAATTCCTGACCCGCAAGAACCTGCAAGACCGCCTGGCACAGGTAACGTTGACCACCGAACTGGCCGATCTGGCCGCTTGCGACGTGGTCATCGAGGCCGCGCCTGAAGATTTGTCCCTCAAACAGGACTTGTTCTCCCGCCTGGCGGGCCTGTGCGCGCCCGAAACCATCCTGGCCACCAACACCAGCACCCTGTCGGTCACCGCCATCGCGGCCGCGGTGGAGCGCCCCGAACGCGTCGCCGGGATGCACTTCTTCAACCCCGCGCCCGTGCTGCCGCTGGTCGAGGTCGTTCAGGCCGCGCAAACCAGCCCGCAGACCGTCGAAGCAGTGGTCGATCTGGCGGAGGCGATGGGCAAAACACCGGTGGTGACGCGTGACACGCCCGGTTTCATCGTCAATCGCGTCGCGCGCCCCTTTTACGGCGAGGCCCTGCGCCTGTTGGGCGAAAACGTGGCGTCCCACGAAGAGATCGATTGGGCTGTGCAGTTGGGCGGCGGGTTCCGCATGGGGCCTTTTCAGCTCATGGATTTGATCGGCATCGACATCAACGCCGGCGCGATGAAATCCATGTACGAGCAGACCTTCGGCGAGCCGCGCTACCGCCCGCATTGGATTCAGGTGCAGATGACCCAGGCCGGACGCCTGGGGCGCAAAACCGGGCAGGGGTTCTACACCTACGCGGAGGGCGCGCCCCCGATCACCCCCCCCACTCCGCCCGAGGTGGGCGAAAACGCGGGGACGCTGATCGTGTCCGCGGGCAGTTGGGCGCCCGGGCTGTCCGGTTTGTGCGAACGGTCCGGCTACACCCTGGTCGGCCACGCTATCCCGGAAATGACCCCGCTGGCCGGTTTGGTGTTGAAGGGTAAAGACGAGGGCGCGCTGCAGGCCGCGGTCGAACTGGACGCCACCCTGCCGCCCAGCGTGCCTCTGCTGTGCCAGTGCGCGGACGTTTCGCTGATCGAGATCGCAGCCCAACTGGATTATCCCGAAACGCTGGTGGGGTTCGACGGCCTGTTTTTCACCAACGGGGTGCTGGCGACGCTGGTCGAAACCCCCTTTCTGGCCGGGCACGCCCGCCAGGCCGCGGAGTCGTTCGTGCGCAGCCTGGGCCGCGTGCCGCTGTGGATTCCCGACAGCCCGGGGTTGATCCTGCCGCGCATCGTGGGTATGTTGATCAACGAGGCCGCCTTCGCTGTGCTGGACCGCGTGGCCGATGCGGACACCATCGATCTTGCCATGCGTCTGGGCGTCAGCTATCCGAAGGGGTTGGTGGCATGGGGGCGGGAGATCGGCTTTGGCCGCGTGCTGGCCGTGCTCGAACATCTGCGCGCCGAGTACGGCGAGGAACGCTACCGCGCCTGCCGATTGCTGCGCGAGTGGGCCAGGATGGAGAGATTTTCGTAGGAAAAATGGCTGCCGATTTGCTCGCCACCTGGAGAGAGTTAGGCCGTCTGCTGGTCAAATGGACCGCGTTGTCCACTGCCGCGGGCGGGGTGTTGTATTCGCTGGCCGTGACGATTAGCGAGCTTGCTGGCGACAGTCCGGCTGCCCTGGTGTGGCTTGGCTTTCCGTTGGCCGGGGGAATGGTGGGTGTGCTGGCGGGTAAGGGGCAGTCTCAGTTGCTCAAGCCTTTTGTTCCCCTGCCCGAGGCGTGGGTGCTGGCGACCGCGGCCGGTTGGGCGCTGGGCGTTCCCGCGCTGGTTGTGTGTACCGGTTTGCTCTCCGCGGCCACCAAAACCTGGATCGGCCTCTACCGTCTGATGGCCTTTCTGATCGCGGCAGGCGGGGTGGGCGCGTTTTCCGGGTTGTGGCAGTGGTTGCTGCTGCGCGCCCGCATCGACCGCTCGCTGTGGTGGCTGCTGGCGAACGGAGTAGGCTGGCTGCTGGCCTGGCTGGGTGTGTTGGCATCCTGGTGGGTGATTGGCCAGGGCGATGCTCTGCCGGTAACTTCTACGGATTTTGCGGCGGTGTTCGTGTTGGGCGCGTTGGCCGGGTGGATGTTGGGTGTGGAGCAAGGTATCGCGCTGGTAGGGCTGATCGCGCAGCGGGCGTGGGAGGGGAGGTAGGGATAGGGATAGGGAGTGGGGATAGAGATTGCATCCTGAGCGGAGGGCGGCGCAGCCGCTCGTAGTCGAAGGGTGGGGGGTGGAGATAGGGATAGGGAGTGGGGATAGGGATTGCATCCTGAGCGGAGGGTGGCGCAGCCGCTCGTAGTCGAAGGATGGGGGTGGGGATAGGGAGTGGGGAGAGGGAGTGG
>JALUWE010000120.1 GCA_027019845.1 Anaerolineales bacterium
CAGCGATGGGCGAAGGGCTGGGGGGAAGGCGAGTTGAAGTTGGCGGGGGGGCAGAGGTCGGCCCGTTTGTGGGCTGTGGCGTGGGGGAGGGGGTACGGGTTGGGCGTACCCTTTCCTGTGTGGGTTGGGGGGAGGCATCGTCGTCCCGCGTGCGCTCGTCCGGGTCAGCGGGTTGCCCGGCCGAGGGGTCGGGTGCGCCGCTGACTGTCGGGATGGTGTTGACCATTGGGGGCTGGGCGTCTGGGGAGGCGTCTGTAAATTCTGTGGCAAAGTATACGCCGGTGACTTTTATGCCCACATCGCCCTGTTGCGTTTGCGGATCGGGGTAACGCGCGTGGATTTCGAGTTTGTAGTATGGGTATCCTTCCGTGACCACGGTCTCCAGGAAACCGGTGTCGAACCAGGGTATCCCGCCCCGGCCAGGAGAGAATTGTGGGGGCGGGTTGGTATCCTGGGAGACCGAAAGGGGGGTCCAGACTTCTATCCATTCGCCCTGCGGGGAGACAGAGCCGTAAATTTTAACTTCTGCCACCTCGATCCGGTGGTTGACCCAATACATGAAAAATTTCAGCTTGCGATGGGATGGATCGGTCTCCATCACTTGAAACAGGTAGACATCCAGGCCGGGGTAGGAAGTTACTTGGTTTTGCCGGCGTTCATTGGCCCAGCGGGCACTGGTGCCGCAATACACTTCTTTGAACCCACATGCCCCCGCGATCACAATGTCTGGGGAGGGGTTGGATTCTTTCTGGCTCACCCCCCAGCCAACGCCATTTTGAAGGACATTCGTCCAGCCATCCAGCCCCGGCATGGAGGGGTTGTTTGCGGAACGGAACCAGGGATTGACGATCAGGTTGTCTTCGGGCAGAGGCGGCACCGGGTAGCCAAAAGCGCGTCGTCCTGGAAGCAACAAAAAACCCGCCAAGACAACGATGGCGACCACGGAGCGTCCAATCCAACACTTCATGAGGGACAATCGCGGAGTTCACCGGCTGGCAGGTAGTGTCCAGGTATGAGGCAGGGATACATTGAATTTTTCTTTTTGGCGTTCGAGACGTCCATCGATAAAACCTTCGACAACATCGAATACAACCGCGGCATGTACATAATCCTGCAAACGATTATCGCCGACCACCCCTACGTCCATGCGATACCGTCCTGGCAAAATGAGCAATTGCTGGATGTCACAAACGTACGTGCGGGGTTGGGTGGGATCGATTCTATCCTTTGGGCTACGATTTTTCGTTTCCAACTGGATGACAGGCTGGCCAATTTGATCGATAATCGAAAAATTCATGTTCATCCCTGGCACAGAGCCGTTGACATGAAATATGAAACGAGCCGGTTCACCTGTTTTCAGAATAGTGGTTGATTCTTCACGGCAGTTTTTTATTTCTACACCGATCAACTTCACCTTTCCCAGGCCTCTGCGATCGGTCCGGTGGGCTAATTCTTGCGATTGCCGTTGTTCCAAAGACTTCAGGTAGGCATCCACAACTTCTGAAATAGGGCCGTCTTTCGCAATATGGCCTTCCTCCAAAAAGATGCCGCGCTTACAAATGGTCTGCATCAGTCCCATGTTGTGACTGACAAATAATACTGTGCGTCCCTCGCTGGTGACATCATCCATTTTACCTAAACACTTCCTTTGAAAAGCAATGTCCCCAACTGCCAGCACCTCATCAACCATCAAAATTTCCGTTTCCAGGTGAGCGGCGACCGAAAAGGCCAACCTGACGTACATGCCGCTAGAATAGTGTTTCACCGGGGTGTCAATAAAACGTCCGATTTCCGCAAAGGCTACGATCTCGTCGAATTTTCGGTCAATTTCGGCTTTCTTCATGCCCAAAATCGCACCGTTCAAGTAGACGTTTTCCCTGCCGGTCAGCTCCGGGTGGAAACCGGTGCCGACTTCCAATAGAGAGCCAACCCGGCCGTAGATGTCCGCGTAGCCGGTGGTCGGCTCGGTGATCCGTGAAAGGATTTTGAGCAGGGTGCTTTTGCCGGCGCCGTTGCGGCCAATCACGCCTACGGCCTCGCCGTGTTTGATCTCAAAGGAGATGTTCTTGAGCGCCCAGATTTTTTCGTCCAACTCGGCCGCGCCGGTTGCCTGACCACGCATCAATTTTGCGGCGCGGCGAAACGGTGCTGCTACCCAATCCACCACTCGATCCCCCAGCCTGTTATACGTTTTTTGCGATCCACTAATATAGTAGCGTTTTCCGAGGTTTTCTACCCGGATGGCGATGTCACTCATCCACTCTCCTTACGTACAACTTGGTTTTTCAAACTCATGGCTCTTTTGCGCACAGATGAAGCGAGGCGCAATCAGCCAAATATATAGCGGTATGCCCGGCGAGCAGGTGTTCTTTTGACCACCTCCATCAATAACAGTGTTCCCCCCAAGCCAGCCAGAATCAGGAGCAATTGATACAACAACTGATTGCCCAAAATCCACGGCAGATAGCGGTATAAGATCACCGCGACAATGTACATGAGCCGGGAATGCACCAGGTATATGCCCAGCGTCTTGACGCCAAGGTTGGAAAACGCATCCGAAAAAGGGATGGGAAGGTTTTCAAAAGCGAGAAAAGCCATGACAAAGAAAAAAGCATACAATTTTCTGGATACGCCTCCAAAATAAGGGCCAAGCCACCCTTCCCCCGCAATCCGGGCTAAAATCTGGTATTCCACCATCGTGAGGACAGCCAAAATTATGGTGGTAATAAGCAACACCCACCTCCACCGCCTGAGCCACCGGACAAAAGGTTGTTGTCGAAAGCCGCCCACCATACCCAGCGCAAACCAGAAGAACAGATTGGGGAGAAGCCATTTCGGAGACAGGGAGATCAACAACTGCTGGCCTGGGAACCCGATACCGAAGAAGTCCAGATAGCGCAGGCCAAAACGGCCAAAATCGAGCAGCGCAGCTACAACCAGGAAAATTTTCCAGTTATTTTTGGCAAAAGCAATGATATAGGGAGCAATCAGGTAATACTGGCACAGTAAGACGACATAATAATACCGATCGAACAATTCATCCAGGTCTGCTGGCAACCTGCGGAGAAAAAACAAAAAGAATATCGCCGTCCAGAGCACTAAAGGGATGGACATTGTTTTCACCCTGGCGAGCACTACTTTCCAGCGTAGCGTTGGCCGCTCCCCCCCGGCAGCGAAGGCCAGGAAAAAGCCGGAGATGAACATAAAAGCCGGTAGCGCAAATTCGCTGAGTTGCTGAATCAAAACGATTACATAAAACGCCAGGCTTCCCACCTGATCGTAGTTGGGCACACTGACCGGCAAATAGCGATCAGTCCACTGGAACATGGCAAAAAACCCATAGCCGGATGCGTGGTAGACGGGCACAAGAAAAATGGATATTCCACCGAGAACGAGAAGCCGTTTGAACATATTATTTCCTCCAGCTATGTACCATAACGTGAGTTCGGGATTGGGGACGGGTAGGGGACGGCAATGCCGTCGCCTACCCGCAGGGATGACAGGAACAACGCATTTTGTTTCTTAATCCCGAATTGACGTTACCATAGAGCATAGCGTATATGCGGTAAGGGG
>JALUWE010000121.1 GCA_027019845.1 Anaerolineales bacterium
ATGCGCGCCTGTTGGGCAACCCCTGGCGCGCCTGCCAGGATGTAAACCCGCCAGCCATGCTGTTCTGCGCGCCGGCAAAACGCACCCACCCAATCCGCGCCGGTCAGCTTGTGCAGACGGGCACGGCGCAGCCATTGGGCAGCCCACACCACTCCCAGGCCGTCCGCGTATACCAGATCGAACGAGGTGAGAACGCCGCGGTATGCCTCATCTTGATGGGCAAGGTTGAGACAATGCGTGTTGACATACGAGATCAGACGCGGAGCGGGGGGCAGGCGCGATCCAGATTCCGTAATCCAATCGCCAACTACCTCGAGCAGCCCCTCCTGATCGATCAGAGCCAACGGAATGCCGAACAGTTCACAAGTATTCACGATTCGCGATTCCGCCTCCCAACGCCAGCAATATGCCAGGGATAGGTGGCAAAAAAAGCACCACGTGCAACAAAACATTGTAACCGACGCCCGCAAAACCAGGTAGTTGTTCAGGATGGCTGTGCCTCAGATCAAGGCGGTCCAAGCTGCTGCTGGCCCGCGGCGACTGCGCAATACGGTCAGGCTGTCCATAGCGCGCTGAACGTGTGGCACGATTTTGTGAGCCGCGGGGCGCAGCAGCGCACGCGCAAAGCGTGAGAGCTGGCTCTCGAAAAACACCGGAGAGAAAGCCAACGCCCACACCTCCTCCAGCGGGAGGCCGCGCAACGACAGGTACAACGCCGCCGCGCTCAGGGCCACCCCGCCTGCCAGGCGCAGGCGCGCCCGGTCCCACCCGCCCCATGACCGGAAAACAGCTCCCCGAAAGACCATTCGCAGCGTGGAGGCGCGAAGGCGAAAAGATTTTTTCATCGTTGGCGTGAAAAAGCAGTTTCAACCACCCGTTTCTACCTGACGAACCGCGATCACCACCCCCCACAGACCCCACACCAGCGGCGCGGAGCGCACCATGCCCCACACCACCGCGTCCATCGATCCGTGAACGACCAGCGCGATCTGGCTGCCAAGCAAACCGGCACCCAGCCCGGCCATCCAGCCGTCCTGGCGCAAACGCCCGAACCGAAAAACACGAAAAGCCGCCGCGAACACCATCGACAGGTTGAATACCCAGGCAAGCATACCCGGCAGGCCTAAATCAACGCCAATTTGCAGGAACAGATTGTGGGCGTGCGGCACGTTGCCGGGCGCGGTCATTGTGAAGGGGTACAACAAATCCACTGCCGTACCAAACATGCCCATTCCCACGCCAGTAAGGGGGAAATCGCGAATCAGCCACAGTGCCCGCGACCAGATTTCCAGCCGGGCTTCTATGCCGGCAGGGGCTGGGAAAAGCGCGTCCAACGGCATGGGGCTTCCCCCCAGCATGTAAACCAGCCCGCCCACGACCGCGGCCAGCAGCGCGGCAGCCCACGTCCATCGCCAGCGCATCCCGGCCAGCACAACCAGCACCGCCCCCAACGCGAGCAGCGCGCCGCGCGACTGCGTCAAGAGCAAAACGATGCCCATCCCCACAACCGCAGCCGCCAGGCCCCAACCCTGGTAGCCGCGTAATTGGCGCACACCGAACAACAACACACCGAGAATCACGGGCAGCACCATCACCAGACTGCCCGCCAGCACGTTGGGGTGGACGCGGTCCGCGACCAGCAAGAAAAAACGCGAGTAAAGATCAGCGGACAAAAATGGCAATTTGTAGAAAAGCCATTCCACGCTGACCAGCGCGAACAATGCCAGTCCGATGCCTGCCACCACCGTCCCCCGGAACAACCATCGAGACCGCTCCCGCGGCTGGAGGTTGGTGTCCCCCTGCTTGGCGGGGTGATGCTCGCCAGCAGCCCAGTTCACGATGGCATAGTAAAACCCGATGCCGGTCAGCAGCCGCAACACCTGCGGCAGGGTGATGTCCGGCCGCGATGTGGCCCATAAAGTGATCGGTAACATCAGCGCCAGGACCGCGTTTCCCCCATCCAGTTGGGTGCGTACCGTGAATTGCCCCCACGCCCTCCAGCGTACCAGCCAGAATCCGGCCATCACCCCTAACGCGGGAAGCAGCAGCCGGGGCGCCGCCATGCTGGCAATCACCGCAATGGCCGCTGCCCAAATCTCAAGCGAAGTAAGTGGCATTGGGTGGAGTGGTCTGATTTGTCTGACTGGTCTGACTGGTCTGACTGGTCTGATTTGTCTGATTTGTCTGATTTGTCTGACTGGTCGGGGTGGTCTGTCCTGTTCACGTGTGATGTTGCAGCGCGTAACGTGCAGCTACTCCCCCCTGAACACCGAACACTGAATACTGAACACTGAACACTGAATACTGAACACTGACCCTACTTCACGGCTGGAGCGCGGCGTCGCTTTTTTCGGGACGATTTCTTTTTGTTGGAGGTGAAATCTGGATCGCCATAATATTCGCTGGCATAGGCGTAGTAGCCCCGATAGTAGTAATAACGCGAGCCTTTGGCGCCGATCTGGTTGAGGACGACACCCAGGATGTTCGCCCCGCCCCTGCGCAGGGTCTCGACAGTCTGTTTGGCGAGTGCCAGCTTGGTGCTGCCCGGTCTCAAGACCAGCAGTACGCCATCCACCCGCGGGGCGAGCACAGCCGCGTCCGTCACTGCCATCACCGGCGGCGTATCGATCACGGTGACATCGGCGCGCTCGTGGATATGCTGCAAAATTTCGGTCATTTTCTCCGAGCCGACCAGTTCCGCGGGATTGGGGGGCAGCGACCCCGAAGTGAGCAGCGACAGCCCCGGGACGCGCGTCTCCCGTAAAATGCTGGTGAGCTGTTCTTTGGCCTGCACGAAAAGATCGCTCAACCCGATCCGGTTGGACAGGCGCAGCTTTTTGTGCAGGGAGGGACGGCGCAAATCCGAATCCACCAGCGCGACCTGCCGCCCGCTCTGCGCGATCACGATAGCAAGATTGGAAGCCACGGTAGATTTTCCGTCTTGCGGCGAGGGGCTGGTCACCAGCAGGGTCTTGATGGGGCGATCCACGCTGGCGTATTGAATGTTGGTACGCAATGAGCGAAAAGCTTCGGCCACGGGTGTCCTGGGTTTCACGGCTGTGATCGGCCAGCCGCGACCTTCCTCCATCTGGCCGATAAAGCCCAGGACAGGCAGCTCAAGCTGGCGGGTAACATCCTCAGGGCTTTTGATGGTATCGTCCAACACTTCCACCAGGAATACCAGCCCGATGCCCAATAAAAGCCCGATGACCGTACCCATCACGGTGTCCTGGAACACGTTGGGGCGAATGGGGCGACCCGGCGGAGCAGCCTCCTCGACCAGGCGAACGGTGGAGGTGTTTTGAATCTCGGCCAAGCGCACCTGCTCGAAGCTCTGCAACAGGTTGGAATAGATTTGCTGGTAGAGCGCCAGATTGGCCTCCAACCGGTCGCGCTCGCGCTGTTGTTCCAGAGAGATCACGATGGTTGGATTGCCGTTTGGGTCGCTGCCCTCCTCGAATTCGGATTCCAACGCGGCCAGCGCGTTGTTGGTGTCCTGTATTTGTTTGTCCACCTGTTGCAATTGCGCAGACAAACTGGCCTTGGAATCCGCGTAGCGCTCGGACTGATAGGCCGCATTTTGCTCTGCAAACACCACGCCAATGGTGTTGGCGATCTCCGCGGCGCGCGCCGGATCGGTGTCCTCCACGCTGACCACCATCAGTTGTGTGTCGGGCACCACGTTGACCTGTACCGCACCCTTCAGTTGCCCGGGACTGAGATCAAGCCCCAGGCGGGTGATCACCCCCTCCAGCACCGGCTTTTGCACCATCAATTGGGAGTAGGTTTGCGCCAGCCGTTCGCTGGCGACAATGTTGGCATACTCGTTGACGGTTTTGGATTCGCTGATCAGCATGGTGGCGGAGGCGCGGTAGACCGGCACCTGCCGCGCACTGAGTAAATAGCCGATCCCGCCCCCCATCAGCGTGAACACCACGATCAGCCATGACCAATGCCACAACAGGCTGATGTAACGGCGCAAATCATCCGAAAGGGTGGAGACCGGCTCCAGCGCGTAGGCCGGGAAATCCCCGTTTTGGTGATAGTCGTAATTGTTCATCTGTCTCTCCATGAGCAGAACATCCGCACAGCTTAAGGCTGATACGAATATACACGAAGATGCCGCGAAAAGAGATGTAAGTTCGTGTCAAAAACGTCCCACTGTGTACAGAGATAGCGGTTTCCCCCCTACCCTCGGTCTTTCAGGCTGCCTCGCACCGCTGCGACCACCGCGGACACGTCTTCCGCCCGCATGGTGGGGTAGAGGGGAAGGGTGACTTCGCGGCGGGTGACATCGTCGGTAATGGGGAGCGAGACCTGGGCGTGGCGCCGGTAGTACAGGCGAAAACGGTGAATGGGGGGGTAGTGAATGCTGGTCTGGATGCCCGCGGTGTGCATTCGTTCAATGAAGTCTGCCCTGTCCGCCCCGGGTGGCAGCAAGATGGGGAAAATGTGGTAGGCGGGTTCTCCCGCGGCATCCTGAAAGGGGAGTTCAACAGGCAGCCCTGCGAGTTGCCGCCGGTATTCCAGCGTGATCGCCCGCCGCCGGGCGTTATTGCGCGCCAGTTTGTCCAGTTGCGCCAACCCCAGCGCGGCGCGGATTTCGTCGATGCGGTAGTTATACCCCAGGCCGACCACGTCGTAGCTGTGCGCGTGTCCCTGGTGGCGGTCCCAACTCAGCGTGGTCATGCCGTGCGAGCGCAGCAGCCGCGCCTGCCGGGCGATCTCTTCCCGGTCCGTAACCAGCATCCCGCCCTCACCGGTGGCCAGGTTTTTGTTGGAAAAGAAACTGAAACAGCCTGCCTCCCCCCACGCGCCCAGCGCGGTCCCGTCCAGCCGGGCCCCGGGTGCGTGCGCCGCGTCTTCGATTACGGCCAGGCCGTGCTGCCTCGCTATGCGCACGATTTCGGGCATCCGGCAGGGAAAACCGGCGTAGTGCATGACGATGATGGCTTTGCTGCGCGGGGTGATCTGGGCGCGGATGGAGGCCGGGGAGACGGTCAAATCGTGCGGGCCGATCACGTCGGCAAAGCGCACCTGCGCGCCGGTGTAGCGTACCGCGTTGGCGGTTGCCACGAAGGACAGGGAGGGTACGATCACCTCGTCCCCCGGGCCGATGTCCAGCGCGAGACAGGCCAGGTGCAGCGCGGCGGTGGCGCTGGAGACAGCCACCGCGTGGCGCACGCCCACCAACGCGGCGAAACGCTGCTCGAGCTCCCGGGTGACCGCGCCCATGGTCAGCCAACGGCTGCGTAACACGTCCATCACCGCGGCTTGCTCGGCCTCCCCGTAGTCCAGGTCCGCCAGGGGGACGCGCCAGGGCATCAGTCCTCCCCCAAGATACGGCCGCGCAGCCGCTCGAAGTCTCTGACCGCGCGCTGGTAATCGTCCGGCCGGCCCAGGTCTTGCCAGTATCCCTGGTAAGGGTAGCCCATCACGCGTTCGCGGCTTTCGATCAATTTGAGTACCAGATCGGGAAAGTCCAAATACTGGTTGTGGGGGATGTAGGCGAGTACGCCCGGCTCGAAGATGTAAATCCCCATGCTGACATCGAAATCGTAGGCCGGTTTTTCCAGATAGCCGATCACCTCGTTGTCCCCGTTGGTGCGGATCACGCCCAAATCGATGCGTACCTGCCGCGAGTGCATGGCGATGGAGGCCAGGGCGCGGCTTTCGCGGTGCGCTCGAATGAAGGCGCGGAAGTCCAGCGTGGTCAATACGTCACCGTTGGCTACCAGGAATGTTTCCTCCAGCCCCTCGATCAGGGACAGCGGCCCGGCAGTGCCCAGCGGTTTGTCTTCGTAGCTGTAACGGATTTTGAGACCAAACCGTTCGCCATCTCCAAAAAACGCCTGTAACAGCCCCGCCAGATGTCCCACGGTCAGGATGACTTCATCGATCCCGGCGTTTTTCATCTGGCGCAGCAAAATTTCCAGGATGGGCATGTCGCCCACCGGCATGAGCGGTTTGGGCAAAACCGTGGTGTAGGGTTGCAGCCGGGTGCCTTTCCCTCCGGCCAGAACGACGGCTTTCATGATCGTTTCAGTGGGAATGGGGGAAACTCGTAGGAACTCGTGGGAACTCGTGGGAACTCGTGGGAACTCGTGGGAATTCCGTCGCCGGTGCTTGTTTTACAGCTGGTACGATTGCGGGCGATAGTGATCCAGGTGCGCAGCGATCCACTCGATGGTGTGTGCCAGCCCCTCCCGCAGGGGGACTTGGGGAACCCAACCCAGTACCTCCTGGGCGCGTCTGTTGTCAGAAATTAAACGTTGAACTTCGCTCTTTTCCGGGCGCAGACGGGCCGGATCGACCTGTATCTCGATCTCGCGGCCTATCAAGGCGACAATCTCCCGCGCCAGATCGCGGATGCGGATTTCGGTCCCCGTACCCAGATTGAAGGTCTGCCCCTCGATGCCCGGAGTCTCGGCGGCGCGTAAAAAACCGGCCACCGTGTCGGTGACGTAGGTCAAATCTCGCCGTGCCTCCAGGTTGCCCAGCCGGATCACATCTCCGCTGAGGGCCTGGGTGATGATGGTCGGGATGACGGCACGGGCTGACTGCCGCGGCCCGTAGGTGTTGAACGGTCGCACAGTGACCACCGGCAGGTCGAAAGCGCGGTAGAAGCTTTCGGCTAGTTTATCGGCCCCAATCTTGCTGGCCGAGTAGGGGGATTGCCCCTGGAGCGGGTGGTTTTCGTCGATGGGTACGCGCAGCGCGGTGCCGTACACCTCACTGGTGGAGGTGTGTACAAGCCGTTCGAGGCCCGCCTGCCGTGCGGCCTGCAACACGTTCAGCGTGCCGATCACGTTGGTCTCCACCACCTCGCCGGGATGCAGGTAGGAGTAGGGGATGGCGATCAGCGCGGCCAGGTGAAAGACGTGTGTGACTCCCTGGAGGGCGGCCCCCACCGCGGCCGGGTCGCGCAAATCCCCGGCGATCACCTCCACCTGTCGCAGGCGGTCCGCCGGCAGCATGGAGAGCAGGCCCCAATCCCCGCGCGAGTTGTAACGCACGAAGGCACGCACCTGCGCGCCCGAGGCGACCAGGGTTTCCACCAGATGGCTGCCGATGAACCCCCCCGCGCCGGTGACCAAAACGCGTTTCCTTGTCCAGAAAATTGTTTTCCCGGTGAGAGAACTATTCACCCGCGTCTTTTCCCGGGAGCCGCCGGAAGGTCAGCACCCCTTGGGAGACATCATCGCCAACTCTCCATTCCACACCGCGCTCCTGCGCCTGTTGGCGCGCCTCTTCACCCACCCATGCTTTTCCTACTACAACACCCACCGCCTGCATCTGCGCCTTGCGTAGTGTCTCCGCCCGTCGGGCAGCGCGTCGCACGTCTTTGCCGTTTACTTTTATCGAGGCCTCGACGACCAGGTATTGATCGCCTTTCCACCAAATCAAATCGGCCAGAAAGGGGTTTTCGTCATCGGCCAATGCATCCAGAGCGACGTGAGGCAGAAGTTTCTCTACCAGATGTTGCTGAACGTGGTGCTGATCGGTTGCCCCTCCCTGGCCGCCGGCGAAAAGAGCCGGCGCGCGTTTCAAGAGCAGTCGTTCGTACCGTTCTCCCTCACGCCGTCCAGCTTCGCCGCGCTGCCAGCCCACTAATTCTCTTACCTCGAACGAAAGGTCTTTCAGTTGCAATGTCGTGCTGTGCTGCGCTTCGACCAGGGCTTGTACCGTGGTCTCGAGCCGCTCCACTCGCGCTTCGGTGCGCTGCTGTGCTTCGACCAGTTGCTCCAGCCGCGCTTCGGTGCGCTGCTGTGCTTCGGCCAGTTGCTCCACTCGCGCTTCGGTGCGCTGTTGTGCTTCGGCCAGTTGCTCCACTCGCGCTTCGGTGCGCTGTTGTGCTTCGGCCAGTTGCTCCAGCCGCACTTCGGTGCGCTGCTGTGCTTCGGCCAGTTGCTCCAGCCGCGCTTCGGTGCGCTGCTGTGCTTCGGCCAGTTGCTCCAGCCGCGCTTCGGTGCGCTGCTGTGCTTCGGCCAGTTGCTCCAGCCGCACTTCGGTGCGCTGCTGTGCTTCGGCCAGGGCCCGTACGGTATCGCTGAGTTGCTCGAAATCCTGGCGTCGTACAGCCAGCTGGCTGCGCATGTTGTCCTCCACCGCTTCCACCAGTTCCAACATGGGCAGCTGCCACTCTTTAGGCAGTTGTTGCACGATTCGCGCGTAACTCATACACACATTTTACCGCAAAATTCTTGGATTTGTTCAGGAGTAGGGTAACGAATTCGGGTTTCCCCTGCTCGCCAGCGGTGATTTCCATTCACCAGCTCGGATTTCGAACCCGTGGAAAACGGGTTGCAACGCTGCTCGTAGTGTGCAACACACTTCCTGTCTCCAGCCGGTGGTTGCCAACCGCCAGCGGCTCTCCAAATGTCGGGGATTAGAGAGATGGCGAAGATCGCTTCATCTCTTTGCGGGGTTCCATTCGCAGCGGGGGGTGCTTCCTACAGCGACCATTATTGTCCAGGGCAGCTTTGATTTGGGCGATTTTTGTCAAACTTTCTTGATAATTTCCCGAATGGAGCAAGGATTCCAGTTCTTCCATCCAGGCATGTGCTTTTTGAGGCTGGATGGATTCAGGAAGGTCGGCGAAATGCTGGCGGGCACCTGCTTGTGCGACTTCCAGGCTGCCGCTTTGAAAATGGGCGCGCATCACCTGTATGATGTTAGGGATCATCACCAGCCGGGCAGGGGTCTGGTTACAAAGGTCGAGGACGCGTTTTTGCTCCTGAGGCTGAATGTTCGAGATGGCGAACAGCAGCAGCCCAACATCATAACGGGCGACCAGTTCCGGAATGCTCTGGGTAGTGCCCAGCACCTTTTTCCCCTCGATGCGCATCCCTTGCTTGCGCGGATCATCGTCTACCATGCCCACGATAGAGAACGCCTGCGCCAGGTTGCCTTTGCGGACCAGCCAGGTAGCAAATTGGCTCAATTCTCCGGCCCCGACGATTAGCACGCGTTCGCCGATTCCACTTCCGCCGCCGCGTAACTCGAGCCAGCGGGAGGCGATGCCGGTCAGGATACGCTCCCGGTAACGCACGGCGACAAAACCCAGGTAGGCCACCAGCCCGCCGATTACGAACAACCCCAACGGCACCATGGGTTTGGTGATCAGCAAACGATTGAGCAGCAGCAACGCGCCCCCGGCCAGAGCGGTTGGCAGCAACAACTCCAGCGCGTCCGAGAGGCGGGCTTTCTCCCACATGATGCGGTTCAACCCCATGATGGCGTTCGACAGGCTGAAGGTCACGGCCATACCAAAGGCGATGAGCGGGGCCCATGTCCAACCGATGTGCAAAGGGGTGATGCTGCGCCAGATCACCCCTACCGCGGTTACACTGCCCAACGCGACCACGAAATCGAGCACAAACCAGCGAAAATCCCGCCCCATGAACGTGGCAAATGGCCCCCAATACAAACGCGTCTCCGGTACGGGTTGCCGCCGCGCGTGTGGAATCAGCACAACCAGCGTCCAAAAAATCACATCCAAATCCGTGAACAGATTGCGGTTGCGCACGTAGAGCAGATCGAGGCGCAGTTTGCTGGGCACGATGCTGCGCAGATAGTCGTCCATCACATTGCCGGTTTGCAGCAGAGATTCTTCGTCGCGGTACACAATCGAAGCCGGGCTGGTGATGCCTGGACGCACCGAAAGCAGCTCGCGCGCGGTTCCTGGGGACCAGGCAGCCGCGATCTCGGGGTCTTCAGGCCGCGGGCCGACCAGGCTCATCTCACCTTTGAGCACGTTCCACAGTTGGGGCAGCTCGTTCAGCTTGGTGGCGCGCAGCCAACGGCCAACGGGCGTGATGCGGGCATCGCCCTGCGCCGTGATCTTGGGTCCCCGGTAGCTTTCCGGGCACTCGAACATGGTGCGGAATTTGAGAATCTGGAACGGGCGGCCATCCTTACCCACCCGCGTGCCGCGAAAGAAGACCGGGCCTGGGGAATCGCGTTTGATCAGGTAAGCGATGAAGAGGAAGAACGGCGCGAGAGCCAGCAATCCCACCGCGGCGGCAACGATGTCCAACCCGCGGCGGGCGATGGCGTCCAGATTTTCTAATAGCCCTACAGGGCGAAGATACGTGACGTTCGGATGCGTTTCCATATCGTCTCACTCGTCGGAGTTGTTTTGTGTGCTGGCCTTCTCTTACCCCTCCACCCCTCCCCCTTCTCCACTACTGCACACTGCACACTGAATACTGTACACTGAACACTGAACACTGTACAACTGCCCCTACCTACGGCGAATAGTCACCAGATAGTGCGTGTTGAACAGCTTCGCTTTCTCCAAAACCATTGCCAGCGTCCATGAGAGGGGGAGGATGCGCCGGGCCAGCGGGGGCGCCAGCGTGATGCGCCGGAAGCGGTAGCGGCAACCGGGAAACAGTTGCCTGATCTCTGCCGGGCGGATGCCGCGGGTTTGGGGATTGGTGGGGTTGAGCCAGAAGTCGTACCACAGGATCAGCCCCCGGGGGCGCAGCACCCGCAACATCTCGCGTGCCAGGTTCGTCTTCACCGCGGGGTCCAAAATCGAGGAGAACGCGGTGTATTGCAAAACCAGATCGAAGCTGCCTGGGGAGTAGGGCAGGGATTGGCCGTCCGCGCAAGCCAGGGGGAGGTGCGGCAGACGCAGCCGGGCAGTGTGTAGCCGGTTGGGGAGCAAATCTACGCCGTGCAGGGCCGCGGGGGAGGCGCCATAGCTCAGATACTCGAGCAGCACACCCCCGCTGCCGCAGCCGACTTCCAGAATGCGTTTACCGCTCAGGGGATGGAAACCGGCCTGCCGCAGCGCGGCCAACACACTCCGGCCGCGCTGTTGGATGGCGAACAGGTGGGCGCGGTCGAACAGGCTGTAACGGTCGTGGTTTGCCAGGCGGCGGGCGCGGGCCGCGTATTCCCGGCGCAGCCGCGCCAGATCGTCGTCAGGCATCGGCGGGCTGAAATTCGGGCGTCTTGCCGGTTTTGTCCCCCCAGCGATGGGCAAAACGGACCAAACCCGCCAGGAAACCCAGGCCATAGGCGAGGTGCAAAACCGCGAACACGGAGGGCAGTACAGGCAGGTAGCGCCAGCCGCGGCTCGCCGCGGTGCGCAGCGAGGCGATCAGGTTGGCGAGCAAATACAGAGCGGGGAGGACAGGAAGCAGGAATTGGGAATTGGGAATTCGGACGAGGAGAGGAGAGAGTAATAACGCGGCGACGAACAGAGGCGGAACGAATTGCCGCGGGCGCATCTGGCGGGGGTGTTTTTGCAACACACGCACTTTCCAAAAGCCGTACTGAAAGTATTGTGACCACAGCTTGCCCAGCGAGGCGCGGCTGTAATAGCGGGCGCGCACGTCCGGGAAGAGCCACAGCCGCCCGCCCAGTTTGCGGATGCGGTAGTTGTACTCGTCGTCCTGGTTGCGCACCAGCTCTTCGTCGAACAACCCGGCCGCGCGCACGGTCTCCCGCGTGTAGGCGGGGAACGCGATGGTATCCACCTGCATGGCGCGGCCCTGCACGGTGCGAAATGCCGCGCCGCCCACCCCGAATTTGGAACTCATGCCCACCGCGATGGCGCGTGCCAGAAACGTCTCTCCCACGGTTTCAATCGGGCCGCCCACCCCGTCCACGCCCCGTTCTTGCAAGTGTTGCACACAACGTGAGACGTAATCCGCGGCGATCTCGCAGTGCCCATCCACGCGCACGACGATCTCCCCGCGCGCCCTGCGCAAAGCCAGATTGAGCGCGGCGGGCACGATGCGGGCCGGGTTGTCGATCAGTGCGATGCGCGGCGTGCGCGGTGCGTTGTGTGCGCCTTGCGGGTTGGCAGGCTGAGCGTCGAACGGTTCCGCAAGCCTTCCCGAATTCTTCCAGGCAACCCCCGGCAGGATGCGCGCGATGATCTCGCGCGTGCCATCTCCGGACATGCCGTCCACGATCAGAATTTCCAGGCGGTCGGCGGGGTAGTCCTGGGCCAGCACCGCGCGCAGGGTGCGCTCAATGTAGCGCGCCTCATTACGGATGGGGAGGATGAGGGAGACGAGCGGTGGCAAGTTGTAATGGTGGATTGGGGATAGGGATAGGGATAGGGATTGCATCCTGAGCGGAGGGCGGCGTAGCCGCTCGTAGTCGAAGGATGGGGGTATTGGGTAATTGGGTAATTGGGTAATTGGGTAATTGGGTAATTGGTAATTATTGCATCCTGGGTAGAGAGCGGACAGCGTTCGTGTGACAGTACTTACGCAGTTGAGACCTCACAGGTCTACTACCACACGATGCAGGAAGATTTTACTCAAAATCGATTGCATCCGGGCGTCTCCATGCGCTTTGAGACCTGTGAGGTCTGGGTGCGACTTTTCAAGTGCGTAAGTCCTAATCCTGAGCGGAGAGCGGACAGCGTTCGTATGAACGTAGTCGAAGGAGGGGAACGGGGGATAAGTGACAGCTTACGCACTTCATGCCAGTTGCTTATGTCATTCTGAGCGATAGCGAAGAATCTCAATGATGGTGAGGGAGATTCTTCGGTCGCTGTGCGCCCTCAGAATGACATGATAGGCTACGTTCCAGAGATTCTTCGGGCACTTCCTCAGAGAATGACAGGGTGTGTGCGTCATTCTGAGGGCGCTTACGCAGGTGCTCGTAATGGCACAAAACCCGTACTTGATTTCATCAACTGCGTAAGTCCTAGTGAGGGGTGGGATACTCAGTGTGGCGGGTACATCTTTCCCCCCTCACCGCCCCTCGAGCAACTCCGCGCGTTGCCGCGCGACAGGCCAGCGAGAGTAACGGTAATACTCGACCGCGCGGGCGTAATCGCCCAGGCGTTCGGCGGTTTGCCCGGCTTTCCAGCAGCCGTTCCAGCCGGGATCGCCGTTGAAACAAGCCTGGAGGTAGGCCTCGATAGCCGCTTCGGGATCGGATTGTGCCAGCAGGTCGCCCAGCGCGTTCCAGGCGCGGCCATCCGTGGGGTCGAGAGCCAGGCCGGTGCGCAGCAACTCGATGGCGCGCCCGGGTTGCTCCACCGTGTAGAACTCCGCCAGCCAGAACCAACCCGCCGCGGCCTGAGGCTGTGCCTCCACCGCGTACGCAGCCCAGGCCCGGGAGTCGGGCAGGCGGGCGCGTAGCAGCGGGATGAATGCCCGATCGCAGCGAATGGCCGCGGCCCAGGCGTTGTTTGCCGGATCGTTCTGGCCCGCGGCCTGATCGAGGAAACCGCGATACCAGGCCGCACGGCAATCGCCGGAATCGGCAGCCGCTAGCGCGGCGTAGGCCGTCGCAGCCTCCCCGGATTCGCCCACCAGCACGGCCAGCGTTTGCACAGCGGCACGGTTGAACCGCCAGGCCGCCCGCACCGGCGGAAGGGCCGGCGCAGACAGCACCAACAGTAGCAACAACCAGCGTAGGCGGGACATGGGGCTGTGTTCAGTGTTCAGTGTTCAGTGTTCAGTATTCAGTGTTCAGTGTTCGGTGTTCAGGGGGCAGTGGGCGGATGTGGTTGAACAAATAGCCATCTGCGCCGTCATTCGAGTCGCACACGACGAAGTGTGCGTTATCTGCGGATACCGGCGCGCACGCGGGCCCGTTCGTCTGCGCTCAAACGTGAGACCACCGCGCGGAACTTCCCGTTCGGCTCACGGGGAATCCGGCTGACCGGCTCCAACACCACCTGTACGCCATCCATGCGGGCCTGCAAACGTTCGATGATCGAACGTCCCGCGTCCGGGGTGTAGTCCGCGGCCGGGACGTAGCGCACGCGCACGCGTTCCAGCGCTTCCTGGATGATCTGCGCCTCGATCACCGGCAGCCGCGCTTTGAAGACCGGGTCGAGACGCCCCACCGCGCGGCCATCCGGGGTGTAGAGCACATCGTCCTGGCGGCCCTCCACCGCGGCCAGCAGCGGCAGCCCGCGGCCGCACGCGCACCCCTCCGCGGCGGCCAGCGCGCCGCGGTCCCCCACCCGGTAGCGGATCAGCGGCATGTCCGCGTTCAGCAAGCCGGTGCAAACCAGATCACCGGCCTGCCCGCGGGGAAGCGGATCGCGGCCCGCCAACACCTCCACCACCCCGACCTCCGGCCACAGGTGCAGCCCGCCGTGGCCGCACTCCGAAGCCGCGGCCACGATCTCGGCCATGCCGTAGGTCTCGCGCAGCGGGCTGTGAAACGCTCGCTCGACCGTCTGGCGCTGGTGCTCGTACACCGGCTCCGCGTTGGCGACCGCCACCTGCATCTCCACATCCACCCATCCCAGGCGCAGCACCTCGCGCGCCAGCGCGTACAACGCGGAGGGGTAGCCCCACAGATAGCGCACACGGTAACGCACCAGCGCGTCGACATACGCGGGGATCAGCTCGGGGGACAGATGGTAGACGGACAGGTACAACTGATTCAGGCCGTGGTTCCAGACCCAGAAGGGAGGACGCGCCCGCGCAGCCGCGGCCACCAACTGCCCCCCCAGCATGGCCCAGCGGTCCCGGCGGGAGACCCCGTACCAGCGGCGGCTGCGCGCCTCGGCCAGCGCGTACCAGGCCCGCACAGTCTCGCGGCTCCACCACAGGTCCAGCGACTTGCCGGTGGTGCCGCTGGTGTGCTCGTGGAACATGGCGCGCGGGTGGCAATCGTCGGCCAGGAAAGCGCGCGGGTGGGCGCGCAGCGGTTCTTTTTCCAGCACCGGCCAGTTTTCGAGGTACTCCCACGAGGCGCGCTGCCCTTTGCGCCGGCGTTTGGCCCACATCCGGCGGTAATACGGCACGCGCGTGGCCGCGCGGTGCAACACGTAGGCCAGCCGCTCCTCCTGCCAGGTTTGCCAGCGTTCCGGGGGCCAGCTTTCCCGTTCCAGCGCGGCTTCCACCAATTGTTCGTGGTCCGCGCCGTAGCGCCAGCCGCGCAAATGATAGCCGCGCGCGCTGGCTGCCAGCACCTTGAGCGGGTAGGGCAGAGCGTGGTACAGCCGCAAGCCATCAGCCATGCGCGATCATCTCCTGAAAAAGGCGTTCCCAGCGCGGCAGCAGCGCGTCCCAATCGAAGCCTTCCGCCTTGCGCCGGGCGTTGCGCGACAGCCGCGCGGCCAACTGCGGGTCCGCCAGCACGCGGCGCACAGCCCCGGCCATGGCCGCCGCGTCGTCGGGGGGCACCAGCAGCGCGTCGCTCTCGTGTTCCAGCAAATACGGAATGCCGCCCACATCTGTGCTGACCACGCACAAACCGCAGGCCATCGCCTCCAGCACGCTTACCGGCGTGTTATCCACCCGTGCGGTGTTCAGGAACACGTCCCCGCGGGCCAGCCAGCCGGGCACCGCGGCACGGGGCACGCCCCCGGGCAGGGTCAACCGCCCGTTCAGCCCCAACCCCGCGGCCAGGGACTCCACCCGGCCGCGGCTGCCGTCTTTGTCCGGGCCGACCATGACGAGCTGCAACTCCGGGAAGTCGTCCAGCAGCATGGCTGCGACGCGCACCGCCAGCCCGGGGTGGTACACCGCGCGGTGAAAAGCCCGCAGCCAGACCAGGGCCGGTCGTGCCGGGGCACGCAACCGGAACGGGTACCGCGGCAGCGATAGGGGGTTGGGAATCGGCA
>JALUWE010000122.1 GCA_027019845.1 Anaerolineales bacterium
ACCTTCCCCTCCGTACGCTCTTCCCACCCTCACCTGCGGCGTTTCGATCCCCGCCGGGACCTGAGGCCGGTCGCCGATCTGATCGAGGTCTGTTTTGCGGACACGCTGGACGCGGACGGGCGACGGTACATCCGTCAAATGCGGGCCGCGGCCCGGCAGCCGCACCTGCTGCGCTGGAGCGCGGGGCTGGGCGAACGGCCATACGCACCGTTTTCCGGCTTCGTATGGGAGCAGGACGGCAGAATCGTTGGCAACCTGAGCCAGATACCGGTCCCGATCCGGGGTGGGAAAATCTACCTGATCGCCAATGTGGCCGTACACCCCGCCTACCGCCGCCGCGGCATTGCCCGCTCCCTCACCCGGGCCGCGCTGGAACACAGTGCCCGGCGCAAAGCGCAGTCCACCTGGCTGCACGTGCGAGACGACAACCCCGCCGCGATTGCGTTGTACCGCTCGACGGGCTTCGTCGAACGCGCCCGGCGCACCACCTGGAAGAAAGACGGCCCCTGGCACGACATGGTGTTCCCCCATCAGGGATTGCAAATCGTCCCCTATCACCGGGCACACTGGCCACTTCACCGCCAGTGGCTGGATCACGATTACCCGCCCTCCCTGCGCTGGTACCTGCCCCTTCATGTGCAGGCTCTGCGCCCCGGGCTGGCCGGTTTTCTCATCCGTTTGTTCACCGGCATCGACGCCCGTCAGTGGGCTGCCACCTGGGAAGGGAAACTGATCGCGGTGCTCACCTGGCAGCGCACGCGCGGCTCCGCAGACCGGCTGTGGCTGGCGATGGCCCCGGATGCGGGCGACTCCGCTTACCAGCACCTGATCCAGCACGCCTGCCAACACATTCCCGTCAACCGCCCTTTGCTCCTGGAACATGCTGCCAGCGAAGAAATGGGCGTTCACCTGTCTTGCCTGGGCTTCCACCCTCAGCATACCCTGATCTGGATGGAGCACAGGCCATGAGACACTCGACTTGCGCAGTGGATGAAATCCAGTGTCAGGCAACTCAGCTACTTACGAACTCCTGCACAAACGTTGTCGGAATGACATACAACCACTGTCATTCTGAGGGCACGCAGTGCCCGAAGAATCCGGAGCGCAGTGCCCGAAGAATCTCCCCCACCATTGTTGAGATTCTTCGCTGCTGCTCAGAATGACAAAGACAACGGCCGGTCGCTCAGACAATGACACACATCCTCTGTCATTTTGAGGGGGTCAACCGCGGATGTTTCTATTGGCCTCTGAATGGTGTTTTTGCGGCTTTCGGAGGCGCGCTCTCCCCTTTCGGTAGTGTAAAGCGCATTTCCGTACCCTCGCCGGGCTGGCTCTCGACCCAAATGTGGCCGTTGTGCGCCTCGACGATGCCTTTGGCAATGGCCAGGCCCAGCCCCGCGCCGCCGCTGGCGTATCCCTCCCGCGAGCGGCTTTTTTCTCCACGGTAGAAGCGGTCGAAGATGTGGGGCAAATCCTCGGGGGGGATGCCGCGGCCGTTGTCCGCGACCGAGATCACCACGGAGCCGTTCACCACCCCGGCGTGGACGCGGATTTTTCCTCCTGGCGGGGTGTGGTGCAGCGCGTTTTCGATCAGGTTTTGCAACACCCGGCCGATCTTGTCCGCGGCCATCCAGACCGGGTCTACGCCCTCGGCCACCGCGCCGGAGAGTTCGATCTGACGTTCCCGCGCCCGGGCGCGGAAGCCCTCCAGTGTGTCGGAGATCAGGTCGGAGATCGAGCCGGGTTCGCCGTGCAGTTCCAGGTGTCCGGCGTCGATCTGCGCCAGCTCGAACAGGTCGTCGATCAACGCGCTCATGCGGTTGATCTCTTGCTGGCTTTGGCGCAGGTAACGGGAGATGGTTTCGGGGTCGCCCACCACCCCATCGGCCACGGCGTCGATCATGGCGCGCAAGGAGGCCAGCGGGGTGCGCAAATCGTGGGAGGCCCAGGCGACCAGATTGCGCCGCGCCTCGTCCAGGGCGCGCTCGGCCTCTGCGGCCTCTTCCAGCCGCGCTACCATCCGGTTGAACGTGCGGGACAGCCGGGCGACCTCGTCCTGCCCGCTCTCTGGCACCCGCGTGGAAAAATCACCCTCGCTGAGTTTTTCCGCCGCGCGGGTCAGGTTTTGCAGCTCCTGGGTGATCGAGTTGGAGATGAAGTAGCCAAACGAGACCGAAATGCCGCTGGCAAAGAGTAGCAGCATGGTGGCCAGCGCCAGGTCGTGTTCGTTGATGAACATCATGCGCGCGGTCAGCCACACGTTGAGCAGAGTCAGCCCGGCGGCCAGCAGGTAGCCGAAGGTGAGCGCCAGGGTCAGGCTGCGCAGTTGCCGCCACCATCCCAGGCGGTGTGTGACGTACCCCACCACTGCGGAGACCATCCCGGTAGCGGCCAGCAACCCGGCCAATGAAAGCAGATCGCCCATCGGCGGATTCATGACGATGGTGATCAGGATCAGGGTCAGGATCAGGGTGGCGGCAATACCGGCGATGTAAGAAAAGATGCGGGTTTTCATGGTTGGGGTTGGGGTGGCGGAGGGGGGTGGGTATTGGATATTGGTAATTGGGTATTGGTAATTGGGTAATTACATCCTGAGCGGAAGGCGAACGGAGTGAGCCTGAAGTCGAAGGATGGGTAATTGGGTAATTGGGTAATTGCATCCTGAGCGGAGGGCGCACAGAGTTCGGATGAACTCGGTTCGCTCGTAGTCGAAGGATGGGTGCTTGCCCTGAGCCATGCACCGAGCCGAAGGCGAAGTGAGTGCTGAGGGGTTTGCGCTCGGGGTGGGCAGCACGTGATCCTCGAACGCAAACGTCAATTTTCCACTTCGAACTTATATCCCACCCCCCAAACGGTGTGGATATATTGCGGCTTGGAGGGGTTGGGTTCGATTTTTTCGCGCAGGCGGCGGATGTGGACGGTGACGGTGGAGGCGTCGCCGTAAAATTCGTAGCCCCACACCTGCTCGAGCAGCTGATTGCGGGTGAAGACCTGGCGCGGGTGACGGGCGAAGTGGTAGAGCAGGTCGAACTCTTTTGCGCTCAATTTGACGTTTTGGCCGTTCACCTGCACGCTGCGGGCTGCCGGGTCGATGCGCAATTGGCCGTGTTCCAGAATCTCGCCGGGGCCTTCCTGGCTTTCCCTGGCCCGGCGCAGCACCGCGTTGACGCGCGAAACCACTTCGCGCGGGCTGAATGGTTTGGCGATGTAGTCGTCCGCGCCGATGTCCAGGCCGCGGATGCGGTCGTTGGTCTCCCCTTTGGCGGTCAGCATGATGATCGGGATGGCCTTGTTCTTTTTGCTCTGGCGAATCTGGCGGGTGAGGGTCAGGCCGTCGATGCCGGGCAGCATCAAGTCGAGCACGATCAAGTCCACCTCTTCGAGCGCCAGGGTGTCGAGCACGTCGTAGCCGTCCGCGGCTTCGAGCACGCGGAAGCCTTCACGCTGCAAGTAGCGGCAGACCACTTCACGGATGGTAGCTTCGTCATCGACGACAAGGATGGTGGGCATGGGGGGATGGGGTTGGGGATGGGGATAGGGATAGGGATAGGGA
>JALUWE010000123.1 GCA_027019845.1 Anaerolineales bacterium
CGGACGCGTCGTCACCCCCGCGCTGGCGTTGCTGCTGGCCGTGGGATTGATCCTGATCGAGTGGCTGCTGCGCCTGCGCGAACGCGGTATGTGGAGGCCGTGATGAAAACCACAGCTTACTTCCGCACCAGCGTTATGCTGCGTCGCCCCTATCTCCAAACCGGGTGGATTACAGCCGTCCTCGACAATCCCATCCGCACCGAAACGCAACCAGCAGTGGTCACGGAGTAAGTGATGGCGGGGCAGGTTCGTTAACATGCGTCTTTTACTTACAGAGCTTACACAGATCGCAAAAGCGCACCCCCTCCTGTCATTCTGAGGGAGCGCAGCGACCGAAGAATCTGAGAGCGCAGCAACCGTCGGGGCGACCGGCCGGTCGCCCCGACCACCAACAACCACGCCCCGAACAACCGTCCCCCGTCCCCGGTCGTCCGTCTCCGTCTCCCTCATCATCGCTGAGATTCTTCGCTCCCGTTGGTCGCTCAGAATGACACAAGCAACAGCCGGTTGCTCAGCATGACACAGGTAACAACAGGCATGAACTGCGTAACTTCTGTCACTTACTTTACAGCCACTACCCAGAATGCCACAGGTGACAGCTGATCACTCAGAATGACGCGAGCAGCAGCCGGTCGCTCAGAATGACATAAACAACAGTAGGCATGAACTGCGCAACTCCTGCCACTTACTTTACAACCACTACCCCGGGAGAGAAGTGCCATGATTTTGGAATACCATGCGGATACGGATATGCTATACATCAATCTCGCGGCAGGGACGAGTACCGAGTCCGAAGAGGTCTCGCCGGGAATTGTGCTGGACTTCGACGAGCACAATCGCGTCATTGGGATCGAGATCGAAGATGCCAGCACTTTTATCAATCTATCGCGGTTGGAGTTGAAAACCCTGCCGGTCGTC
Source organism: Anaerolineales bacterium (assembly GCA_027019845.1). Lineage (GTDB taxonomy): Bacteria > Chloroflexota > Anaerolineae > Anaerolineales > JABWBV01 > JALUWE01. The sequence goes on from JALUWE010000123.1 coordinate 919, forward strand.
GATCTCATTTTCCGGGAACGAGTCCCTGCAAACACATGAAACGCTCCTTATCGTGCCTATGACCTCCCTGCGCGCCCTCCCCTCGGTCGATACACTGCTCCGCGAGGCGGGCGAGCTGATCGCGCAATATGGCCGCGGGCTGACCACCCAGGCGGTCCGCGCCGCGCTGGACGAGGCCCGCGCCCGCCACCGGCAGGGGGACGCGATCCCGACCCCGGCAGGGCTGCTCACCCGAAGCGGCGAACTGCTGCGCGCGTGGGCTGCCCCCAGCCTGCAACCCGTGATCAACGCCACCGGCGTGATCATCCACACCAACCTGGGCCGCGCCCCCCTCAGCCCGGAGACCCTGGCCGCCATGCAAACCGCGGGCCAGGGCTACTCCAACCTGGAATTCGACCTGCAAAGCGGCAAACGCGGCTCGCGTTACGTACACGCCGAAGCCCTGCTCACACGCCTGACCGGCGCGCAGGCCGCGCTGGTGGTCAACAACAACGCGGCCGCGGTGCTGCTGGTGCTCAGCGCGCTGGCCCGGCGGCGGCGGGTGCTGATCTCCCGCACCCAGCTGATCGAAATCGGCGGCGGCTTCCGCATCCCAGACGTGATGAAGCAGTCGGGCGCAAAACTGGTCGAAATCGGGGCCACCAACCGTGTCCACCTGCGCGATTACCGCCAGGCCATCGAAGAGCAGCCCATCGCCATGCTGCTCACCGCGCACCACTCCAACTTCCGCATCGTCGGCTTCCACACCGAGCCATCACGCCGCGAGCTGGCCGCGCTGGCGCACGAACACGGCCTTCCCTACGTCGAAGACCTCGGCTCCGGCACCTTTTTGGACACCGCGGCCTACGGCCTGGCGCACGAACCCACCGTGCAAGAATCCCTGGCCGCCGGGGTGGACCTGGTCACATTCTCCGGCGACAAGCTGTTGGGCGGCCCCCAGGCGGGCATCATCGCGGGGCGCGGCCAGCTGATCGCCCGCCTCAAAAAGCACCCCCTGGCCCGCGCGGTGCGCGCCGATAAGACCACCTACGCGGGCCTCTCCGCCACCCTGCTGCACTACCTGAAAGGCGAAGCCGAACGCAAAATCCCCATCTGGCGCATGATCGCGGCCGCGCCAGACGCGTTGCGCGCCCGCGCCCAACGCTGGGCCGCGGCCCTCGACCCGGCCGTGGCAGCCGTGGTCGAAGCGGAATCCACCGTCGGGGGCGGCAGCCTGCCCGGTCAAACGCTGCCCACCTGGGCCCTGTCCTTGCGCGCCCGCTCCCCCAAAAAACTGCTGGCGCGCCTGCGCAGCAGCCACCCCCCGATCATCGCCCGCATCCACAACGACCGCGTTCTCCTCGACCCGCGTACCGTGCTGGAGGAGCAGGACGAGGTGGTGATTTCGTTGTTGGCGCAACATACCCGCCATTGAGCTTTTTCTCCACCACTTTTGCCTCTCTGCGCGGTAAAAGCGCCACCATAAGGACTCTGCATGAAAACCGACCTCGACCGATTGATGCAAGAAAAAAACATCGACGCGTTGCTGATCACCGGGCCAGCGCAGCACAACCCGGCCATGTACTACTTCACCGGCAGCGTACACCTGACCCGCGCCGACCTGATCAAGCCGCGCGGCAAGCCCCCTGTGCTCTTCCACACTGCCATGGAGCGCGACGAAGCCGCCAAAACCGGCCTGCAAACCAAAAACATCACCGACTACAACTACAAAAAGCTGCTCGAACAGGCCAAAGGCAACCGCCTGCTTGCCGCGGTGCTGCGCTATCGCAGAATGTTCGCAGATGCAGGGGTCGACGGCGGGCGCGTCTCCGTATATGGCAAGACCGAGATCGGCAACGCGTTCGCAATCTTCGGACGCCTGCAAAGAGAATGGCCCGCGATCAAGCTGATCGGCGAACCAGAGGGCGATTCGATCCTGCGGCAGGCTATGGCCAGCAAAGACGAAACCGAAATCGAGCACATCCGGCGCATCGGCCACACCACCGTTGAAGTGGTCGGTCTGACCGCGGAGTTCCTCGGCTCGCATACCGCCAGAAACGGCACGCTGACCAAACCCGACGGGCAGCCGCTCACCGTTCGGGATGTGAAACGCCAGATCAACCTGTGGCTGGCCGAACGGGATGCAGAGGCCCCGGAGGGGTTCATCTTCGCCATTGGGCGGGATGCCGGTGTTCCCCACAGCCAGGGAGACCCGGACGCACCCCTGGAACTCGGCAAAACCATCATCTTCGACATCTTCCCCTGCCAGGCAGGCGGCGGCTACTACTTCGATTTCACCCGCACCTGGTGCCTGGGCTACGCGCCCGACGAGGTTCAAGCGCTGTACCAGGACGTTCGCACAGTGTACGAGACCGTGATGAGCGAACTGCGCCTCAACGCGCCGGGCCATGAATATCAGGAACGTGTCTGCGACCTGTTCGAAGCGCAGGGGCACGCCACTATCCGGCAGGATGCCACCATTCAGGAGGGGTATGTCCACAGCCTGGGGCACGGGCTGGGGTTGCACATCCACGAGTCCCCCTCCCTGCGTAACAAGGCGTATGCCAGCAGCAAAGATGTGCTCTTCCCAGGTGCGGTGGTGACGATTGAACCCGGCCTGTACTACCCCGACCGCGGCATGG
>JALUWE010000124.1 GCA_027019845.1 Anaerolineales bacterium
ACGCGGTCTACCAGGATTTTTGGGTCGCGGCCCTGCGCGTCCACGCTGCCGGTCACCAGCAGGACGTTGTCGATTTCGAGCAGGCTGCGATGTTTTTCCCAGACGCGGGGGAAGATGACCAGGTCGATCTCGCCCTGGATGTCTTCGAGGGTGGCGAAGGCCATGGGTTTGCCTTTTTTGGTGGTGTGTGGCCGGATTCGGGTGAGCAGCCCGGCGACGCGCACGTTTTCGCCGTGGTTGGCGTCTTTGAGTTCGGCGGAGAAGTAGGAAACCGCGTTTTTGAGTTGCTCCATGTAGGGCGTGAGGGGGTGGTCGGAGACGTAGAGGCCGATCAGTTCGCGTTCCCAGTTGAGGATTTCGCGGCGGTCGAGCTGTTGGCGGTCGACTTTGGGCAGTTGGATGGTGGTCATCAGGTTGGATTGCCCGCCAAACAGGCTCATCTGCCCGGCTTCGGCGGCGCGGAAGTGGCTGGCGCTGATGGAGAGGATGCGGTCGAGGGCCTGGAGCAGTGCGGCTCGCGGCCCGAGGCTGTCGAGCGCGCCGACTTTGATCAGGGATTCCAGGGCGCGCTTGCCCACCGCGCGCAGGTCCACCCGGTGGGCGAAGTCGGAGATGTCCTGGAAGGGGCCGCCTTCGGCGCGGGCCTGCATGATGGCTGCCACCGGGCCGCGACCGACGTTTTTGACCGCGCCCATGCCAAAGCGGATGCACGAACTGCCGTCCGGTTTGTCTTCGATGGTGAAATCCCAGCCCGAGGCGTTGACGTCGGGGGGCAGCACTTCGATGCCCATGCGGCGGCAGTCGGCCACGTAGAGCGCCACCCGGTCGGTGTCGTTTTTGTAGGCCGAGAGGGTGGCGGTCATGTATTCGATTGGGTAGCGGGCTTTCAGGTAGGCGGTTTGGACCGCGATCACGCCGTAGACCGCGGCGTGGGATTTGTTGAAGCCGTAGCGCGCGAACTCCAGCCAGTTGTCGAAGATTTGGTCGGCGGTTTGTGCGGGCATCACCCCGCGTTGGGCCGCGCCGTTGACGAATTTTTCGCGGTGTTTGATCAGCTTGGCCTGGATTTTTTTGGCAATGGCTTTGCGCAGATCGTCGGCTTCGGAGTTGGTGTAACCAGCGATTTCGACCGCGGCGCGCATGATCTGTTCCTGGTAGACCGCGATGCCGTAGGTGTCGCGGAAGATCGGTTCCAGGGAGGGGTGCAGGTAGGTGACGGGTTCTTCGCCGTGCATCCGCCGGATGTAGGTGGGGATGAAATCCAGCGGCCCGGGGCGGTAGAGCGCGATCATGGCGATCACGTTTTCCAGGTTTTGGGGCTTCATCTGGACGATGAAGCGGGTCATGCCGGTGCCTTCCACCTGGAACACGCCGGCTGTGTCGCCGCGTCCCATCAGCTCGAAAGAGGCCGGGTCGTCTACCGGAATGTTGTCGAGAGCGTAGCGCACACCGTGGCGTTGTTGGATCAGTTCGCAGGCGCGCGCCATCACCGTCAGGGTGACCAGGCCGAGGAAATCGACTTTGAGCAGCCCCATGGCGTCGATGATGGACATTTCGAACTGGGTGACGGTTTTGATGGGCAGGTCGTCGCTGTTGCTGGTGGGGCGGTGCAGGGGGGCGTATTCGATGATGGGTTTGTCGGTCACGACCACGCCGGCCGCGTGGGTGCCGGCGTTGCGAACCACCCCTTCCATGTGTTTGGCTGTGTCCAGCAATTCGCGGATGCGCTCGTCTTCACGATAGACTCTTGCCAGATCGGGGACCTGTTCGAGGGCTTCTTCGATGGAGACCGGTTTGCCGGGGATGGCGGGGATCATCTTGGCGACGCGGTCTACTTCGTGGAGGGGGATGTCCATGACGCGGCCGACATCGCGCACCGCGGCGCGGGCTTTGAGGGTGCCGAAGGTGATGATCTGGGCGACTTTGTCGTGGCCGTATTTGTCTGCGCAGTAGTGCATCATCTCGGCGCGGCGGTCGTCGGGGAAGTCCAGGTCGATGTCGGGCATGGAGATGCGCCCGGGGTTGAGGAAGCGTTCGAAGATCAGGCCGTGCTGGATGGGGTCGATCAGGGTGATGTCCAGGCAGTAGGCCACCAGCGAACCGGCGGCGGAGCCGCGCGCGGTGTACCAGATGCCCTGCTCTGCGGCGTAGCGGCAGAGGTCCCAGACGATCAAGAAGTAGGCGTCGAAGCCCATCTGGTGGATGATTTCGAGTTCGTAATCCAGGCGGTGGCGGTAGGTGTCGCTGTCTGCGGCCGGGCCGAGGCGGCGGCGCAGGCCTTGTTCGCACAGTTTGCGCAGGTAGGTTTGGGGCGTTTCGCCGGGGGGAACGGGGAAGTTGGGCAGGCGGTAGCCTTTGAAGCCCAGATCGAGCTGGCAGCGTTCGGCGATGGCCAGGGTGTTGCTGAGCGCGCCGGGGATGTGGCCGAAGAGTTGCTGCATCTCCTGTGGGGAGCGCAGGTGGTAGGAGGGGTCGGTCATGCGCATCCGGTCCGGGTCGCTGATCAGGCAGCCGGTCTGGATGGCGAGCAGGATGTCTTGCAGCCGGGCGTCTTCCGGGTCCACATAGTGAACGTCGTTGGTGGCGATGTATTGCACGCCGTAGCGTTGGTTGAGTTCGATCAGGGCTTTGTTGAGGCCGGGCAGCTCTGCGATGTCGTGTTCCTGCAGCTCGACGAAAAAATTGTCCGCGCCGAACACTTCGTAGTAGAAGTCGAATTTGCTGCGGGCGGTTTCGTAGTCGCCTGCGAGCAGGGCCTGGGGGATCTCTCCGGCCATGCAGCTGGTGGTGGCGATCAGGCCTTCGGCGTGCGCGGCCAGGAATTCGTGGTCGATGCGCGGTTTGTAGTAGAAGCCCTGCAACTGGGCTGCGGAGGAGATTTTGAGCAGGTTTTTATAGCCGGTCTCGTTTTCGGCCAGCAGCACCAGATGGTAGCGGGTTTTGTCCAGGTTGGGGTCCCGGTCGGTCATGCGGCGGGCCGCGACGTAGGCTTCAACGCCGATGATCGGTTTGACCCCGGCCTCCACCGCTTTGTTGTAGAACTCGATCACCCCGAACATGGTGCCGTGATCGGTCAACCCGACCGCGGGCATCCCCATTTCTTTCGTGCGCCGGACGAGCTTGTCGATTTTGCTGTACCCGTCGAGCAGGGAGTAGACTGAGTGGACGTGCAGGTGGGCGAAGGACATGGGATTGGGCGATGGGAAGGTTAGCACGTTCTCCTCTGCAAGAAATTTGTTGCGGAGAGGAGGGTGTGCAAAAATTATAGCATGGGGCTGGAAAGAAAAACCGACGCGTGGCTTAAATTTTCAGGAGTTTTAACATTGAATGGGAAGGTTCTCATTCCTAAAAACTTTCTAAGAACCCTCACGCCCGCTTCCCCCAGATTCAGCCTTTTTTTCCCAATGTGCTATAATCGCGGGTATCGTGAAGCGTAATTACCCAATTACCAATTACCCATCCTTCGACTACGAGCGGCTGCGCCGCCCTCCGCTCAGGATGTAATTACCCAATTACCCAATTACCCAACCCTTCGACTT
>JALUWE010000125.1 GCA_027019845.1 Anaerolineales bacterium
AGAACGCGCACTGCGTGACGCGGGAATCAAAGCGGAGTGGGCATTGACAGAAAAGCCGGGAGACGCACAAAGGTTAGCCGCTCGTGCTGTGCAACAGGGCTTTACCCCCATTCTGGCTGCGGGCGGGGATGGCACCATCGGCGAAGTGGTCAATGGCATGATGGATGCCGCGCGCAACAATCAACCATTGCCCCCTCTGGGAGTTTTTCCGGTTGGCACCGGCAATGACCTCGTGGACAACCTGGGACTACCGCGCGACATCCAGGAAATGGCGCGCATTATTGCCGCGGGGAAGACGCGTAAAATGGACTTGTGTCAGGTCAACGACCGCTATTTCATCAACAATGCAGGCCTGGGGCTGGAGCCGTACATCACCATCTTGCAATCCAAAATGAAACGTCTGCAAGGAAACCTGCGCTACATTGTTGCCGCGCTCCAGGGGATCATGCACAAGCCGGAGTGGGAGATGAAGCTGGAGTGGGAAAACGGCTCTTACGAAGGGCCGATCACATTGATTTCGGTCGGGAACTGTCCTCGCACCGGCGGCGTGTTTTACACCGTTCCTCACGCCGATCCTTTCGATGGGCGGCTGAGCTTTGTCTACGCCTTCCTCCCCACCCGCGGCAGAATCCTGCGCGCCCTGCCGATGACCATGAAACCTGGACGGGGAAACATCACGGAGCATCCCGCGGTGCATGAAGTTCACACCACCTGGCTGAAAGTACAGGCACACTCCCCCACCCCGGCCCACGCGGATGGTGAACTGATCAGCGATTCGATGTCGGAGCTGCACTATCGCGTGTACCCGCAGCAGGTGGAGATATTGATGCCGTACAAGGGGATTGAAACTTGAGGCGATCCGTCGGGGCGACCGGCCGGTCGCCCCGACCCCCAATAACCATGCGAAGTCCCGTAGGGCTGCCTGCTCTATGCAGTGCTGGATTGTGTTTGTGCCTGGAGGTTTTGTTGGGTGTTGAATAAAATATTGGCTATACGCATTAATTTGTAGCCGCAACAAACAACAATGGCTATGCGCAAAATCATCCTCCGCATTTACTACTGGCTCACTCGACTGCTCTACCATCAGTTCGCCTGGGCCTACGACTGGGTGGCCGCCCTGGTCTCCGCCGGGATGTGGCGGGCGTGGGTGATGACCACCCTCCCCTATTTGCGCGGCGCATCTGTCCTCGAACTTGGATACGGCCCCGGACACTTGCAGGCTGCCCTGCTCTCCAGGGGTATCCATGCCTTCGGCGCGGACCTCAGCCCGCAGATGAGCCGCCTGGCCGCCACCCGGCTGCGAAACAAGGGGATTTCTCCACCACTGGTAAACGCGCGGGCGCAGCAACTCCCTTTCCCCCGCGCCGCGTTCGACCAGGTAGTTTCCACTTTCCCCGCACCCTACATCTACGATCCGCGCACATTACAGGAAATTCACCGTGTGCTCTCCCCCCACGGCACGCTGGTCATCCTGCCCGGCACCACCATCACATCCCCTCAAAACATTTGGGAAAAACTCGGCAGCTGGTTCTTCGACATCATCGGGCTGAACCCCCAACAAAGCGATGACTACCGGGTGAGGTTGGCAACGCCTCTGCAACAGGCTGGCTTCGATGTGGAAATACAAACCCAGCCCTTCAAGTCCAGCACTGTTTGGATCGTGCTGGCCAGACCGCTCTGACGCCATCTCACGACAGCAACAACTTAGGCCGGTATTGCAGGGCCTCGGCCAGGTGCGCCGGTTCGATGCACCGCGACCCCGCCAGGTCCGCGATAGTGCGCGCCAGTTTGAGCACGCGGTGATAGGCGCGCGCCGAAAGCTGCATCTGCGCCATGGCCGAGCGCATCAACGATTGGCCGGTCTGATCGAGCTGGCAGAACTGGCGGATTTCCGCCGGGCCCATGTCCGCGTTGGTGGTGAGTTCGCTGCCCGCGAAGCGCTCGCGCTGCCGTTCCCGCGCCGCCTCCACCCGCGCCCGGATGGTGGCCGATGGCTCCCCCAACCTGTCATCGCGCAGTTTGTCGTATTCCACCCGCGGCACCTCCACGTGGATATCGATCCGGTCGAGCAGCGGCCCGGAAATGCGTTTCTGGTAGCGGGTCACGGTGCTGGAGGAGCAGGTGCACTCTTTGACCGGGTCGCCGTAGAACCCGCACGGGCAGGGGTTCATGGCCGCCACCAGCTGAAAATTGGCCGGAAAGGTGAGCGAACCCTGGGCGCGCGAGATGGTCACCACTTTGTCTTCGATGGGCTGGCGCATCACTTCCAGCACCCGCATCCCGAACTCCGGCAGCTCGTCCAGGAACAGCACCCCGCGATGTGCCAACGAGATTTCGCCCGGCTGGGGCCAGTTGCCGCCGCCCACCAACCCGGCGTGCGAAATGGTGTGGTGCGGCGCGCGGAAGGGCCGCGTGCGGATCAGCGGGGTGTCCGGCGGAAGCTGGTCCGCAATCGAGTAGATGCGCGTCACGTCCAGGGCTTCTTCGATGGACATCTTGGGCAGGATGCCGGGCATGGAGCGCGCCAGCAGCGTTTTCCCCGCGCCCGGCGGGCCGACCATCAGCACGTTGTGGTTACCGGCCGCGGCCACCTCCAGGGCGCGTTTGACGTGCTCCTGGCCTTTGACCTCCCGAAAATCGTTGACCGGCACAGGGTGGTCCTCATCGGGATCGACCGTAGGGTGGACCTGCAGGGTGTGGCCGCCGCGCAAATGGCTCAATAAAGCTGACAGCGAAGGCACCGGCACCACCTCCAGGTCCGGGATCAACGCGGCCTCCGCGGCGTCCACATCCGGCACGAAGATGCGCTCGAACCCCTCCTGCCGTGCGGTAGCGGCCATAGGCAGCACCCCGCGCACGTGGCGCACGCCCCCGTCCAGGGAAAGCTCACCCACGACGACCGCTTTGTCGATGTGTTCGGGCGCCAGCAGCCCGGCCGCGATCAGAATACCGACCGCAATCGGCAAATCGAAAGCCGGGCCAGCCTTCCGTACCGCAGCCGGTGCCAGGTTGACCGTGATTCGTTTGCGAGGGAAGTAATGACCGGAATTTTTGATGGCCGCCTGAACGCGCTCACGGCTCTCCTGCACCGCCGCGTCGGGCAAGCCAACGATGGTAATGGTGGGTAATCCCTGTCCGGTGTCCACCTCTACTTCGATGATCACCCCCTCCAGTCCGATAACCGTGCAGGAAAACACGCGTGCGAGCATGACGGGAACTCAACGCCGGCGGCTGGCTCTTTCGTTCCACTCCCTGGCAGCCGCCTTGATCAGGGCGCGTATTTCCGGATCGGGCACTTCGTCCAGCGAGTTGTACCGCTCCAGACCGACCAGCACGGCCATACCACCTGGGATTTCCTTGAGGCGGATTTCTTTGTGTGCCAGCGGCGACCCCGCCAATTTTGCCTGCAATATCTCATCAATCTGTTCGACGATACTCAACGAGAGCAGCGATTTTTCCTCTTGAGCGGACAAACTGGGGGGGCGAAACGGATTGGAAGTGATCACGTCTCGAAGCCGCGGGG
>JALUWE010000126.1 GCA_027019845.1 Anaerolineales bacterium
TTGGGGCCACTCCTCGCCGGGCACGGCGACCGCGCGCGCGCCCGCCAGGATGAGGATGCGGTTTTGCCCTTCAGCCAGCCATTGGCTGGCGCGGGCGCGCGCCTCCCCGCGGGCCTCGGGCGCCAGGCTGTCGGACTGGTCGAGGATCAGCACCTGGCGGGGAGGGGGCGCGTCGCCGGGGGTGGAACGACCGGGGGGCAGGAAGATGGCTGCCAGCACCAGCCCGGCAAACAGAAGGCGCAGCACCCAGACGGGATGCCAGCGCAGTTTGCGTCCCCACGCCAGCCAGGCCTGGGGGATGAGCAGGAGCAGCACCAGGGCCAGCAGGTAGGGGGTGAGCAGCAGGGGTTGTTGGATGGTGGCGGCCTCGGGGGAGGAGGGGGCGTCGCCTGTGGGGAGTTGGCCGGGCGCGATGTCGGACTCGTGCAGGTCTCCGGCGTTGACGCCCACCCAGTAGGAGCGGGTTTCGCCGTTCAGGTCGGTGAGGGCAAGGCGGTAGAGGCCGGGCGCGCTGGCCCCGTCCCAGGCCGGGGCGCGGTCCGCGGCCAGTTCGACGGTCTCCCCGGTGGGGGTCTGGATGGTGATGCGCGGGATTTGATCGGCGGGCGGCAGGGGCAGGGCTTCTCCCAGCGCGGTCTGCGCGGGGATGGCGGGGCCGGCGGCCAGTTGCACCGCGTTGGCGATCAGCAGGGGGAAGGCCGGATGGCGGGCGAAGGGGGCCGGCGTGCCGTTCTCGCTCACGATTTGGGGTAGCAGCAGGGTGAGACTGGTCAACCCGACCCGGCCGCGCAGGATGAGGGGCGCGCCGCCAGCCTGCAAGATAGGGGTAAGGCCTTCGGGAGGGCGGGTGATCGACCAGGCCTGGCCCCAGCGCACGCCGGTGAAGTCCACGTCTTGGAGCAGGGGATCGGGTTGGGGGAAAGGCTGGCCGCGCACTTGGGTCAGCAGGGCGGCGCCCAGCAGGGGGCTGTTTTCGGGCGGATCGACCACCAGCACGCTGCCGCCGGGCCAGCGTTCGGGCAGGTAGCCGCGGAACACGACCAGATCGAACGGGCTGCCGGGCAGGTAGTCGTCCGGGGAGAGGGTGCGAAGCCGGACATTGGGCACGGCTTGCAGGCTGCGCGCCAGCGGCCCGGGCTGGTCTGCGACCAGCGCGACATCGACGGTTTCGCCTGGGTGGATGCCGGTGCTGGCTTCGTCGTCCAGGGGCAGGGCGTCTTCTCCTTCCAGCACCACACGCAGGCGGGATGGCTGTCCGATCACGTCCCAGACGCGTGTACGGGTGGCGCCGGGTTCGAGGGGGATGGCGACGCTACCGACCGGGCTGCCGTCCGCGTATAGGGTGGCGTTGCGGGTGACGGGCTGTTCCCCAAAGTTGGCGAAGCGGGCGAAGACCTGTAGTTTGGTTTCGCTCAGGCGGTAGGTGTTGAGGGTGAGCACCGCCTGGTTGTTGGCAGAGGTGCCGTAGAGGTGGGGGGTGAGGGGGATTGGGGATTGGATATTGGATATTGGGTATTGGGTATTGGGGAAGGCGGCGTCGGTGAAGAGGTGGATTTGGGCGGGGATTTCGGGGTCGCGGGCGGCCTGGGCGAGGGCGAGGGCGGAGGAGAGTTGAGTTTGGAGCAGTTGGGGATTGGGTAATTGGGTAATTGGGTAATTGGGTAATTGGGTATTGGGGATTGCATCCTGAGCGGAGGGCGGACGCAGGCCGCTCGTAGTCGAAGGATAGGGATGGGGGATAGGGATAGGGATAGGGATAGGGATAGGGATAGGGATTGGGGATTGCATCCTGAGCGGAGGGCGAATGGAATTCGCTCGTAGTCGAAGGGTGGGAGCTTGCCCTGAGTGAGATCGAAGGATTGGGGAGGTGCGGGAGTCGTAGATGGTTTGGGCGGAGCGGGCGAAAGTGATGATGGTGAGGATGTCTTGGGGGCCAAGATCGTCGAGCAGGCGGTCGATGTCGGCCTGGGCTGCTTCCAGGCGGGTGGGGTTTTCGTCGGTGGCGGCCATGCTGGCGGAGGTGTCGAGCAGGATGATGATGTGGCGTGCCTGCCGCGCGCTGCGGGTGATGGTCAGGCGGGGTCCGGCCAGGGCCAGGGTGAGCAGGGCTGCGATCAGCAGATCGAGCAGCAGCAGCCAGGTGAGGGGAATGCGCCGGGCGCGCTGGCCGCGCACTTGCGGCTCCAGGAAGCGCCACAGGCTGAGGCTGGAGACCACGTAGCGCCGGTTGCGGGCGCGCAGGATGTGCAGCGCGACGATGAGCGGCAGGCTGAGCAGGCCGAGGAGGGCCAGGGGGGTGGTCAGTGACACCATTGGCGGGGGATGCAATCTCTTTGGTAGCCTGAATTGCGGATAACGATGGCAGGCGTGATGTGTATCTCCGCGTTCCTACACGATACCGGAATAATTGCGTTGCTTATGTTCGCTCCAGTATCCCCAATTTTTGCAGGTGGGGGAGCATTTCTCTGTCCAGTTGCCAGCCGGTGGAGAGCAGGGTGTAGAGGGCGTGGTTTTGGATGCAGGCCAGTTCGATGGCCGCGCGCCAGGTTTGCAGGTGCTGGTGGTAGGCTGCCAGGGCCTGGGGGGTGATGTCGTAGTTGGTGTGCGCGCTGCTTTCGGCGTCCACCATTTCGAACTCGCCGTGCAGGTCGGGGGCCAGTTCGTGGGGGTGGAGGAGGTGCAGCACGGTCACGTCCCAGGCCGGGGGCGGGAGGGCGCGCAGCCCGGCGGCCAGGTTTCCGGCGTCGAGCAGGTCGGAGAGCAGGATGATCACGCCGCCGCGGTGGTTTTTGGCAGCCTCGCGCAGGCTGCTGTTGAGTTCGATCCGGCCGCCGAAAGGGATTTGGCTCAAGAAGTTGAGCAGTGCGGGGAAGCGGGCTTTGCCTTTGAAGCGTGCGGGGGCTGTCCCGTCGCGGCCAGCGGTGTGGAGGGGGATGACCTGGAGACGGTCTTCGTTGGCGAGCGCGAGGTAGCCGAGCGCGGCGGCCAGCAGCAGGGTTGCGTCCCGTTTGGGCGGTTGTCCCCAGGCCATGGAGGCGGAGGTGTCGATCAGCAGGTGAACGGTGTTTTCGTGTGGCTGTTCACCCTGTTTGAGGAAGATTTGTTCGTGCCGGGCGGAGGCTTTCCAGTCCACGAAGCGGATGTCGTCGCCGGGGACGTATTTGCGGTGGTCGCGAAAGTCAGCCGCGGGCCGCCGCCGCGCGCCAGCGCGTTGCCCCATGCCGCGGCCACGCAGATGGCGGGAGGTGTGGATACGGAGCCGGTTAAGTTGGCGGTAGGCGGTGGAGGGGAGTTCGAGTTTCAAGGTTGAGTTGGGTAATTGGGTAATTACATCCTGAGCGGAAGGCGAACGGAGTGAGCCTGAAGTCGAAGGATGGGTGATTGGGTAATTGGGTAATTACATCCTGAGCGGAAGGCGAACGGAGTGAGCCTGAAGTCGAAGGATGGGTGATTGGGTAATTGGGTAATTACATCCTGAGCGGAAGGCGAACGGAGTGAGCCTGAAGTC
>JALUWE010000127.1 GCA_027019845.1 Anaerolineales bacterium
CGTGCGGCGCAGGTTGCGCGGCTCGATACCGGCCGCGGCCCCCGGATCGAGGCGGGACAGCCGCGCGTGCAGCCTCTCCGCCCCGATCTCCCGTCCCCAGGCTTCCAGCGCGGCCCGCAGCCGGGGATCGGCCTGCTGCCGGGGGACCTGCCACCCCTCCGTGACCGCGCGCAGGTACTGCCCGGTACCGCCCACCAGCAGGGGCAGCCGACCGCGCGCCTGGATGTCATCTATCGCCGCGTACGCAGCCTGCTGAAATTCGGCCAGGCTCCAGGTCTCGTCCGGGGCCACCACGTCGATCAGGTGGTGCGGGACGCGGGCGCGCTCTTCCGGTGTGGGTTTGGCCGTGCCGATGTCCATGCCGCGGTAGAACAGCCGCGAGTCCGCGGAAACGATCTCGCCCGCGACGCGCTGCGCCAGTTGGAGGGAGATTTCGGTTTTGCCCACCGCGGTCGGGCCGAGCAAAACGATGAGGGGGGAGTTTGGTATTGGCTTCAATCAACCCACCGCGTTCTCGAAATGCACGATCTCGGGTGCCAGGTTTCCGCGACGCAAAATCGCGATCACGTCGATGCGCCAGTCGCCATCCAGCGAGGGGTTGGCCTGCAGGTAGGCCTGGGCTGCGGCCAGCAGGTGCGCCTGCTTGTTGGCGGTGATGGCCGCTTCCGGATATCCGTAAGCCGTGTTGGAGCGGGTTTTGACTTCCACGAACACGGTCGCCGTTCCCTGGCGGGCGATCAGATCGATCTCGCCGTATTCGGTGCGCGCCTTGCGGCCAAGAATTTGGTACCCCTTCCTCTGGAGATAGCGTGCAGCCACGCGCTCGCCCCAGTCGCCCAATTCTTTTTTCGCTCTGGTCATGTTCACATCCTACGCTCTGGAGGGGATTCCGTCAAGCGCGCAGACTTCCCAGAGCCTGTTATGAACTTTGAGATCAGAATACAATTAGGAGCATGGACAGGAAACCGTATCCAAGCGATGTAAGCGATGAAGAATGGGCCTTCATTGCGCCCTATTTGACACTGATGACCGAAGATGCCCCGCAACGCAAGTATTCTCTGCGGGAAGTGTTCAACGGACTGCGCTGGATCGTGCGCAGCGGCTCACCATGGCGCATGATGCCCCACGACTTACCGCCCTGGCATGTGGTCTACCAGCAGGCCCAGCGTTGGTACAAAGCCAGGGTGTTTGAAAACATGGTGCACGATCTACGAGCGCTCTTGCGCCTGGCCAAAGGGAAGAAAGAACAACCCACGGCTGCGATTTTTGATGGGCGCACGTTGCAATCCACCCCCGAAAGCGGTGCAAGAGCGGGGTATGATGGCTACAAGCGCAAGAAAGGCAGCAAAATCCATATGGCGGTGGATACTCTGGGCTACTTGTTAGCCCTGAAAGTCACGCCTGCCAACGAGCAAGAGCGCCAGCAGGTGCGAGAATTGGCTGCCCAGGTGCAAGAAGTGACCGACAATCATGTCGAAGTAGCCTTTGTAGACCAGGGCTATACGGGAGAACAACCCAAGCAGGATGCGCAAGAGACGGGCATCAAGCTGGTGGTAGTCAAGGTGGATGAAGCCAAGAAAGGTTTTGTGCTCTTACCCAGGCGATGGGTAGTTGAGCGCAGTTTTGGCTGGACAGCGCGGTTTCGGCGGTTGGTACGAGACTATGAGCGCGCTCCTGAAACCCTGGCTGGGCTGCATTTCGTCGCATTTGCCATGCTCATGCTCGCTAAATTCATCAAATCCATACTGTGTGGTGTAAAAAAGTGCATAACACGCTTTAAAGGAGGTGTCCAACTTTTGGGGCGCACTTCACACTTTACATTACAGCTCTCCACAGAACCGTTCCCCACCATACCAACAGAATGGCCGTAGACTCTTGCTTAGACAACACCATACATAACACTAACCAAGCACCATATAGATTCCCCACAGTTGCATAAGGTAAAAGAAGAGGGGATGCTGCCAGGAAATACCGGCTATTCCGAAACTTGATGCCCCGTTGAAGCAAGAAAGTTGCTCCCACCAACTGAAATGGCCACAGCCCTAACCAGATGTTATGCGCTCCACTCACAAACGGTTTGGGCTGGCGAAGCAGATCCATAGGCCAATTACCAAAGATGATTATACTAATCGTCACAATACCAACGAGCAAGAGAAATGTTTTCAGAAAATGCTCGCGCAGTGCCCAAAACAGCAAACCGCCAAAAGTTTGCGGTTTCGTAAGAGCAACAATCGCCCACCACTCGGCTGGCAATAACAAACCCAATGAAAGTGCTGCGTCCACTTGGCCATGTAACATCGTATAAATAAACGGAGGAGAAAGCGATAATAAGAGGATGTGGTATTTACCAAGACCGAATCTTTGTACCACTCCAACTACAGAAAGAACACTTACGGCAGATAAAACACTCCATCCTAATCGCGGCCCCATCACGGCCAAGGGGCATAAAAGAATTGCCAACCATGGAGGATTGGAATACCAGGCAAACGATGTTGGCGTTGTGTATAAATTGCGAGAATGCAGGACCCGCATTCCAGCATCATAAAACGTGCGCCAGTCATCTCCAATGGGAAGGGGACTAGAGTAAAATAGAGCAATGATACCCAAAAACAAAATCACTATAATGCCCACTTTCAAAGGGAAATGAATTCTCATTCTCTCCATAAATCTGTCCATTGGAAAATGTCTAACCTTTGCTTCTCTAAAAAATCATTCCCGTGCGCCCAACGTGTGGCTCACCCGCCCGCCGTGCCGGGCAATCCGAGACAACTTTGCCAGAACCACAACGGGTAATTTCCGCGCCGCTTACCCACCACCGCAGGCGGGTCAGGTGCAGCCGGGGTTAGGCACCTTTGATCAATCTCACCTGCTTGCTTTGCCTTTGTGCCCAATTTTCTTGCCAATTAGTGGACGGATATCAACAACAGACCGTGGTTGATAAAGACTCTACTGATTACCCGACACCAAATGTTGAGCGCTGAGACCTCACAGGTCTGCTACCACACAATGCAGGAAGATTTTACCCAAAATAGATTGCATCCGGACATCTCCATGCGCTTCGAGACCTGTGAGGTCTGGGTGCGACTTTTCAAGTGCGTAAGCCCTATCTATAATAGCCTACATTCTCGCATTCGTCACCTTTTACCCGACCAACACGCCTATCGTGTGCGTAATCTTGCCTGGATGGGTAGTGGTCACGGAGTAAGTGATGGCGGGACAGGTTCGTTAACATTCGTCTTTTGTTGACAGAGCTTACACAGATCGCAAAAGCGCACCCCCCTCCTGTCATTCTGAGGGAGCGCAGCGACCGAAGAATTTGAGAGCGCAGCGACCGAAGAATCCGGAGCGCCATCGCCGAGATTCTTCGCTGTCGCTCAGAATGACACACAACCCCGTCATTAGTATGTTTTCGAGAGTGTGATAGGATACAAAAAAGGGGCACGGCAGGCCCCTTGTCATTAGGCTCACAAGAAGCCGTCTCAGAGTAAGGCCGCCGTGCCCGTAT
>JALUWE010000128.1 GCA_027019845.1 Anaerolineales bacterium
CCCCCCACAGAAACCCCTCCCCCTCCCGCCACCACGCCGGCAGTCACCGCGCCTGACACAGCCACACCCACTCCTGCCGCGCCCATCATCGGCGGCGCCGACAAAATCGCATATCTGCGCGATGGTGAGATATGGGTGTACAACCTGGATGGCAGCAATGAAGAGCAACTCACCTTCGACGGCGGCTTGAAGTCCAATTTGCAATGGACACCGGACGGGCAGTTGCTGCTCTTCATCACCGGCTCGTGCATCAAATCCATTAACCCTCAAAGAGTAGTAGACATCGTGGCCTGCTTCATTGCGGTAGAGGGCCTGTCTGGTTTTTCGGTCTCACCCGATCAAACCCAGATCGCTATCGCCCTGGACAACCTGCTCTACATCGTCCCCTTCGATTTGCAAGCCCTCAATCCAGGTACTAACCTGAGCCATAGAGACCTGGCCGCGATGGGTGTCTGTTCGTTCTTCGCGCCTTTTGCCAGCGATCGGGTCAGCATTGCAAAAGATGCCCGCTGGTCGCAAGACGGGACGAAGCTGGCAGTCAAGGCCAAAGTGCCCGGTTTCGGCCCCACGGCAGGTCTGCAAGTGGAAGCCATTCGTATTCTGGACATCAAGGCCTGCATGTCCAAAGCACCCAAACTGGACGAATTCCCGGGCAGCCGTTTTCCTGTAAAGGGGTACGAAAGCATTCCCGAACTCCCAGATTGGGATTGGGATGGCGGGCAACAATTCATTCTCGCCAGCAATACCGGCCTGCGACTCGGGTTCGGTGAACTATACGCCTACAACTCCGAACAATTCATTGGCCGCAAAATCAACCCGCTGACCGATTGCTGTTATCGCGATCCTCGTTGGAGCCCGGACGGCACTTACCTCTTGTTTGCCTACCAGGAATTGACGCCAGAGAGCCAAACTTTCCTCTATTACGCACCGTTTGCCACCCTGGGAACAGGCCAGCAACTCGTCCCGCTGCCCATTCCCCCACTGGACAACTTGCGAGAGTTCCCTCAGCCAGCACTACGCCCAGCCACCGGACCGTGGAAATGATTCGCCTCGACGGCGCAATAGGCGAAGGGGGAGGCCAGGTATTGCGCACCGCGCTGACGCTCTCCTGTATTACCGCCGTTCCCTTCACAATAACCAACATTCGCGCCAGGCGCAAAAAGCCCGGCCTGCGCCCCCAACACCTCAAAGCTGTGCAGGCTGCCGGAGAGATCGCTCAGGCGCGGGTCCAGGGCGCACGGACCGGAGCGAGCGAACTGATATTTCAACCGGGGAAGCTGCGCGGCGGCGACTTTCGCTTCGACATCGGCACCGCGGGCGCCACCAGCCTCGTCTTGCAAACCGTTTTGCTACCGCTATGTCTGGTCGGGCGCGCCTCCACCGTCACCATCACAGGGGGAACGCACGTGCCGTGGAGCCCCTCTTTCCACTACCTGCAATGGCAATGGTTGCCGTTTTTGCAAAAGATGGGGGTACGGGCACAAGTTTTTCTCGATCTGGCCGGTTTCTACCCCCAGGGCGGCGGGCGCATTCACGCCAACATCCAGCCCGCCGGCCAGCTTCATCCCCTTCAGCTCCGCGAACGCGGGGCATTGCGCGCAATTCACTGCCTATCCATGACCGCCAACCTGCCGGAGCACGTCCTCCGGCGGCAGGCCGACCGCGTGGCACAACGGCTGGGAAAGACCTACCCCCTCCGCATCGAGACCGCGCAGGTGAAATCACGCTTCAAAGGCACCATGCTGCTGCTCCTGGCCGAGTTCGAGAGCGGACAGGCCTGCTATTTTGGGTTGGGGAAGCGCGGCAAGCCCGCCGAAAAAGTGGCCGACGAGGCCCTCGATGCGTTGGAGCGTTTCATGAGCACCCAAGCCACGGTCGACCAATATCTGGCCGACCAGTTACTCTTGCCCCTGTCTCTGGCAGAGGGGGAATCCGAATATCTCACCCCCGAGGTCACCCAACACCTGGTGACCAACGCGGCGGTGATTCGCCGGTTTTTGCCGGTGGAGATCGAGATTACAGGAGAAATCGGCTACCCTGGCCGGGTACGGGTTGCCCCCGCTAAGGCGCGTTCACCGAGGGGGTAAATTCGCGCACCGTTACCCAGGTTACGGTATCGTCCATCAATTGCCCGTCGATGACCGTCGGGCCAAGCACAATCGTATAGGGCAGCGGTGGGTCCCCTCTCAGGTCAGCGCGCACATAATCCCGGGAACCGTTTTGCAGCGCGCCGCGGATGGTGTCGAACAGGCCCGGGACGGTGTACCAGGCGGCCTCCTCCGGGCCAATCGGGATCGGCGTCCCCCAATCCCGGCTTTCTCGATCCCAATAGGCCAGCGATGCTTCGGCGATCTGGTTGTCTACCACCGTGACCTTGTGAAGCCTGCGCTCCTCGCTGAACGTGATCTCCACCACCAGGTAGTAGCTCTGCACGTTCGCCAGATACCAGTTGCCTTCCACTTCGTTTAGGGTGGAAATGGTGGCTTTTGGATAGCGTTTTTCCCGGTTGTTATACACCAGCACGCTCGCCAGCCCGATCACAACCGCAAGCACCGCCCCCAATAGGATAAGAGTCGTCTTTCGCATGACGGGATTATACACCAACCCAATACCAGCCTTATACTTGTTGACGCGTTTTATACCATTCTAGCGATGAAGAATCCCAGCGACCGATGAATGTAGACAGGTAGGTGACGACAATATCCTCGCCTACCTACCAATACACCGATGACGACCTGATTTTGGAAGTGGTATACTGGGAACGAATTGCCAGAAAGATTGCCATTGTGATGAGCCGAGATTTACGCCACTACGCCCGCCAGACCAATATCCGCCTCGTCGCGGGGGTTCTGCTGATCGCCTTTCTCGTTGGAGACGGGTTGATCTACATCTTCTATGGCCGCGGGGCCGCGGTTTTCGGGTTGGTGTGCTTGCTGGCCGCGCTGTTTCCGGTTGTTTTGATCGCTGCGGCCTTGTGGCTCATGGATTGGGTGGTAAAAAAGGCCGATCCAGATTGAAATCGATCATGTCCGTTCAAAAACTGCAAATCGAACACTGGACCGTGCGCGTCCGCAAACCCGAGGGGGAAGGGCCTCACCCCATCATGCTGCTGCTGCACGGCTGGATGGGGGACGAAAACGCGATGTGGGTGTTCGCCAGCCGCCTGCCCAAGAATCTGCTGCTGGTGGCTCCCCGCGCGCCCCACCCGGCCCCCAACCAGGGCTATAGCTGGATCAACCATCGCTCTGCCGCGTTTGCCACCCTGGCGGATTTCGACCCCGCGGTGGATGCCTTGCTCGACCTGCTGGCCCTGCGTCCGGGCGCGCCCAACCAGGATTTTGGGGAGATAAGCCTGCTGGGGTTCAGCCAGGGCGCGGCCCTGGCCTACGCGTTCGCGGCGCGCCACCCCGACCGGGTCAGGTCCCTGGCCGGGCTGGCCGGATTCGTCCCCCACGGCGTCGAAGCCCTATGTCCCGGCCACCCGT
>JALUWE010000129.1 GCA_027019845.1 Anaerolineales bacterium
ACCGGTCAGGGGCTGCGCCGTGCGGATGAACTGGCCCAGGAGGGGGGGGCGCAGCGGGTAGCGGTGGATGGGCGTTTTGGCAATCGAAAAACCCTGCTGCCCGCCTCCCCTGTGTTCCAGACGGGGGTCAAACCGGTTTTCCGTGTGCTGACAGAAGAAGGTTATGAGGTCCGGCTGACCGCGGACCATCGCGTGATGACGGACCATGGCTGGGTGGAGGCGCAATTATTGCAGCCGGGGGACCGTGTTCACATCCTGAATCGCAAAGGTGGTTTTGGCACGCAGGGGACGCGCGAGGCAGGCCTGGTGCTCGGCTGGCTGGTAGGGGATGGCACGGTTAACGTGGTGCGAGCCGTTTTGTCGTTTTTTGGGGAGGAAAAACGAGAACTCGCGCCCGCCTTTGCCCAAATGGTTACGCGCCTTGTGGATGAACCGGCTCGCGGAAGGAGGTATCCAGTAGGCGTGATCGAGATCGAAGGCCGCGATGAAGCTCGTGTGATGTCCGACCGCCTGCGCGTTCTTATGGAAGACTGGGGCATCACGCCGGGGAACAAACACCAGGTGCCGCCGGTCGTGTTGGCAGGCAGCGAAGAGATGCAACGCGGTTTCTTACAGGCGCTGTTCACCGCGGACGGGCAGGTGAACGATGGGGGCGATAAAGGATGTTCCGTACGGCTGAGTTCCAGCACGCTTTCCCTGTTGAAAGACGTACAACGCCTGTTGTTGAATTTCGGGATCGCCAGCCGCATTTATGAGAACCGGCGAACAGGCGGCTATCGGATGCTGCCAGATGGGAAAGGCGGTAAGAAGGCTTACTATTGCAAACCGCAGCACGATCTGGCGATCAGCAAGGATAATTTATTGCGATTTGTTCAGGAAATCGGTTTTCTGAGCGAAGCGAAACGAACCTCCTTGCTGGATTACCTGAATCGCATGTCCCGCGGCCCCTACCGTGAGACTTTCACCGCCAGAGTCAAAGCGGTTGATCCCGACGGCGTGGAGCCGGTCTTTGACCTGCAACAGCCGGATACCCACTCGTTCATAGCCAACGGCCTGGTGGTTCACAATTGCGGTGAGCAATGGCTTGGCCCCTACGAAAACTGCTGTCTCGGCTCGGTCAATCTGGCGCAGCACTTTGGCCCCGGCGGTACGGTGGACTGGGAAAAACTGCAAGCGAGTGTGGAGACCGCCACCCGCTTCCTGGACGACGTGGTGCAGGCCAACGCCTACGTGCCTGCGGTGCCGCAGTTGAAAGAGGCGGCTATGCGCGCCCGGCGCATCGGCCTGGGCATCATGGGGCTGGCCGATTTGATGTACCACGCCGGGGTGCGCTACGGCTCCGCAGCGGGCCAGGAGTTCGCCGCGCAGGTGATGGAATTCGTGCGCTACCACGCCATGCGCACCAGCATCCGGCTGGCCGAGGAGCGCGGCCCGTTCCCGGCCATTTCCGGCAGCATCTATGACCCCGAAAACCTGACCTGGCAGCCGCCGCGCCCGCTGACCGCCTACACCCGCGACTTTGGCCGCCCCCCCCTCGATTGGGACGCCATCCTGGAGGGTATCCGCACCCACGGCATCCGCAACGCGGCCCAGACCACGGTCGCGCCCACCGGCACCATCGCCACCACCGCGGGCTGCGAGGGGTACGGCTGCGAACCGGTTTTCGCGCTGGCCTACATCCGCCACGTCAACGATAACGGCACCGACCTCCAACTGCACTACACCAGCCCGCTGTTCGAGCAGGCCCTCAGCCAGGCCGGAATCGACGGCCCTCAGCGGGAGCGAATCATCGAGCAGGTGATGGCGTTAGGCAGTTGCCAGGACATCGAAGAGCTGCCCGAATCGATTCGCCGCGTCTTCGTAGTCTCCGCAGACATCACCGCGGAGGAGCACGTGCGGATGCAGGCCGCGTTGCAGGCTTTTGTGGACAACTCGCTGTCCAAAACCGTCAATTTCCCCGCCGGCGCCACCGAAGAGGACGTCGCCACCGCGTACAAGCTGGCCTGGGAACTGGGCTGCAAGGGGATCACGGTGTATGTCACCGGCTCGCGCGAGAAAGTCGTTCTGGAAACCCACGCCACGGCCAAAGCCAAAGAGCAGCCCGAGGCCGCGCAGTTGACCATCTGGCACGACACCAAAAAGCCGCGGCCCGCCTACCTGCGCGGCGTGACCTACCAGGTCAACACCCCGATTGGCAAAACCTTCGTCACCATCAACGAAAACGGCGGGGACCAGCCCTTCGAGGTGTTCATCAACAGCGCCAAGGCCGGTTCTGAGACTGCCGCGGTGTCGGAGGCCATCGGGCGGCTGATCTCGTACATCCTGCGCATGGCCTCCCCGGTCGAGCCGCGCAGCCGCCTGGAGGAGGTCTTCCGCCAGTTGGCCGGGATCGGCGGCGGGCGGTCGCTCGGGTTCGGCCCCAACCGGGTGCGTTCCCTCCCCGACGGCGTGGCGCAGGCCCTCTCCAGCTATCTCGACAACACCTCCTGGGAGCAGATCGACGTCAACGGCAAGATACACGACCCCGCGCCCGCGGAACAACCCCATCTCCAGATCGGCGATCTGTGCCCGGACTGCGGCCAGGCCGCGGTGGTCAACGAAGAGGGCTGCCGCAAGTGTTACGCCTGCGGGTATAGTGAGTGTTAAATGACCCCCAGACTGGTTTTGGTTGCCGGAAATATCGGCGCCGGAAAGACCTCCATCACCGAACGCCTGGGCGAGCGCCTGGGCTGGCAGACCGGTTACGAATCCGTGGCCGATAACCCCTACCTGGCCGACTT
Source organism: Anaerolineales bacterium (assembly GCA_027019845.1). Classification (GTDB taxonomy): domain Bacteria; phylum Chloroflexota; class Anaerolineae; order Anaerolineales; family JABWBV01; genus JALUWE01. Next base: position 2,781 of record JALUWE010000129.1, read on the forward strand.
TTACGCGGATATGAGCAAGTGGGCTTTCCATTTGCAAATCTTCTTCCTCGGCCACCGCGCCCAGCAACACATCGAAATGGCGCAGAGCCACCGCTCCGCCATCCTCGACCGCAGCATCTACGAAGACGCGCACATCTTCGCCCGCGCTCTCTACCACCTGGGCAGCGTGCGCGAGCGCGATTACCTGGCCTACCGCCGCGTCTTCGACCTGATCGTGGACAACCTCCCCCGCCCCGACCTGCTGCTCTACCTCAAGGCTCCGGTCCCCGTGCTGATGGAACGCATCCGCCGCCGCGGCCGCGCCATCGAAAGCGGTATCACCGAAGAATATCTCTCCCTGCTGGACTCGTTTTATGAAGAGTGGCTGGCCTCCTTTGACATCTGCCCGGTGCTCACCATCCGCAGCGACGACCTCGACTTCGTGCATAAACCCCAGCATCTGGAGATCGTGGTGCAGCGCATTCAGGACAAACTCTCCGGGCGGGAGGAGCTGGTTTTCGAGTAGGGGGGATGGGTGAGGGGGTGAGGAGGTGAGGGGGTGAAGAGGTGAGGAGGTGAGGAGGGAACAGGTAGACAGGTTGGAACGCTGAAACGCTGAAATGCTGAGGGCGCTGAACCCCGCCCGCACACATCGCACACCGCACCCCATTGGAGCGCTGAGGTTGGAACGCTGAAGACGCTGAAATGCTGAGGGCGCTGAACCCC
>JALUWE010000130.1 GCA_027019845.1 Anaerolineales bacterium
GACGTTGGACAACCCCAGGCGGTCACGCGCCTGCCGGGCACGTTGGAGCATCTCGGGCGTCATATCCACCCCGATCACACGCCCGGCCTCCCCCACCTGCCGCGCGGCCAGAAAGCACTCCAGCCCGCCGCCGGAACCCAGATCGAGCACGGTTTCCCCAGGCCGGAGGCCAGCCAGCGAGACCGCGTCGCCGCACCCCAGGCTGAACCCGGCCACGTCGTCCGGCAGGTCCGCGATCTGGTCGGAGGCGTAAAACGTGCCGCCGGGGGTGGCGGCTGTTTCCGCATCGCTGCAACACCCCTGGGACTGCGCAGCCCGCGCCGCGTAGTGTTCCCGCACGGATTGCAAGATGGTCTCTTTTTCCAGTTTTTGTGCCATGATTTACTCCTTTGTCAGGTGGTCAGTTTTCAGTTTTCAGTGTTCAGTGTTCAGTTGTCAGTGTCTTCAGCGTTTCAGTGCCCTCAGCGTCTTCAGCGTTTCAGCGTCTTCAGCGTTTCAGTGCCCTCAGCGTCTTCAGTGTCTTCAGTGTTCAGTTCTCTCCCCGCGACATCCGGCGCGAAGGCTTGCATGATGCGGCCACAACACACCGCGACCAGCTCCTGGTTGAGCGTGTAGAAAGTGTGTTTTCCGCGGTGACGCACGTTGACCAAACCGGCTCTGCGTAAAATGCCCAGATGGTGGGAGACCGTCGGCTGGCTGACGCCAACCGCCTCCACGATCTCGCTCACACTGCGCCACTCACAACAGCACGCGGCCATGATCTTCTGGCGGGTTTCGTCGGCCAGTGCTTTGGCGAATTCCAGGGGGTTTGCGGAAATTTGATCGGATGACATATAGACAACCTTCGATGCGTTCGCCATTCTAATCGACGATCATCGATACGTCAAGGGGAGTTGGGATGGTCTTATTGGGACGCGGTGTTCAGTTTTCAGTTTTCAGTTTTCAGTGTTCAGTGTCCTCAGTGCCCTCAGCGTCCTCAGCGTCCTCAGCGTTTCAGCGTCCTCAGCGTTTCAACGTTTGTGTATGAGAAAAGGGGTTTCCGGGTTAGAATAGGGTATTGAAATCGAACACCAGTCTATCGAACCACGGAACCCCCATCGAGATTACCTTGACTTCATCACCTGAGGCCGCGCACATCGGCACGCTGGCCGAAAAATCGCTGCACGCCGCGCTCAAAGCATGGCTGGCGCAACCCGGGGACCGGCTGGAGGCCCGCGTGGACGGGTACGTGATCGACCTCGTGCGCGGGGATCTGCTGATCGAAATCCAGACCCGCGGCTTCGCGAAGCTCAAGCGCAAGCTGGCAACCCTGCTCGAGCGGGGACACCGCGTCCGGTTGGTGTACCCCCTGCCGGTCGGGAAGTGGATCGTGCGCCAGGCCGGGGACGGTACCCCGCTCGGGCGGCGCAAATCGCCCAAACGCGGCCGCGCGGTGGACGCGTTCCGCGAGCTGGTGCGCATCCCCCACATTTTGCCGCACCCCAACTTCGCGTTCCACATCCTCTTCACCCACCAGGAGGAAATCTGGCGCGATGATGGCCGCGGAAGCTGGCGGCGTAAACGCTGGAGCCTGCACGACCACCGCCTGCTGGAGGTGGTGGGACAACGCCGCTTCGACACGCCCGGCAATTACCTGGCCCTGCTCCCCCCAGAGTTGCCGCGGCCCTTCAGCAACCGTGAGTTGGCCGCCGCACTGCGCATCTCCCCCTCGCTGGCCGGGAAGATGACCTACACCCTGTGCAAGATGGGCGTGTTGCAGCACACCGGCAAGCGGCGGAATGCGTATCTTTACGGAGTAAGGAGTAAGAAGTAAGGAGTAAGAAGTAAGGAGTAAGGAGTAAGGAGCAACCAAATACACATGAACTACACTCGCAACCAATTTCCGGCCTTACAACGTGAGGCCATATTCTTCGACAACCCCGGCGGCACGCAGGTGGCCCAACCCGTTTTGGAGCACGTCAACCGCTACCTGATCGAGTCGAACGCCAACCACGGCGGCGCGTTCGCCACCAGCCGCGCCTCCGACGCGGTAGTGAACGCCACGCGGGCCGCGTGCGCGGACTTTTTCAACGCCGCCCGCGCCGAGGAGATCGTCTTCGGGCCGAACATGACCACCCTGACGCTGGCCTTTTCCCGCGCCTTTGCCCGCACCCTGCAACCCGGCGACACCCTGATGGTCACCCGGCTGGACCACGATGCCAACATCGCGCCGTGGATGCAGATCGCGGCGGAGCGCGGCGCACGCCTGGAATGGGTGGATTTCGACGTGGAAGACGGCACGCTGCGAATGGACACGCTGGAGCAGGCCCTGGCAACCAAACCCAAACTGGTCGCGGTCGGCTACGCCTCTAACGCGCTGGGCACCATCAATCCGGTCGCGCAGATCACCCGGATGGCGCACCAGGCCGGCGCGCTGGTGTATGTGGACGCGGTGCAGTACGCGCCTCACGGGCCAATCGACGTGCAGCAGATCGGCTGTGACGTGCTGGTGGCCTCGGCGTACAAGTTTTTCGCCACCCATGTCGGCATCCTGTACGCGCGCTACGAGCTACTCGATGAATTGCAACCCTACAAAGTTCGTCCGGCCCCCAACCGGCCGCCAGGCAAGTGGGAAACCGGCACCCAAAATTTCGAGGGCATCGCCGGCGTGTTGGGCGCGATGGCGTATTTCGAGTGGCTGGCAGGGACGCTGGAGGCAGAGGAAAAGCCCGCCAGCCGCCGCGGGCGCCTGGTGCAGGCTATGACCGCGATTCAGGAGTACGAGCTGGAACTCAGCCGCGCGCTGTTGGAGGTGCTGGAATCCGTGCCGGGGCTGCGGCTCTACGGCCCGCGCAACCCGGCACGGTTGGACGAGCGCGTGCCGACCTTTTCCTTCACCCTGAAGGGATGGGGGCCGCGCGCGCTGGCCGAATATCTGGGGCGGGCCGGGGTCTACGTCTGGAACGGCAACTACTACGCGCTGGCAGTGACCGAACGGCTGGGGCTGGAGAAGCGCGGGGGCATGGTGCGCGTCGGCGCGGTGCACTACAACACCCTCGACGAAGTCTACCGGCTGGGCGAATTGTTGTCCCAGGCCGCAAAACGCAGGCAGGGTTAGTCCCCCTCCAGCATCTTCTGGAGCAGTTTGCGCGCCGTCTGCGGGTCGGCTTTACCGCGTGATTGGCGCATGACCTGGCCGACGAACCAGCCGATGATGGAGGTTTTCCCCCCGCGGTAGGTGGCGACCTCGTCGGGGCTGGCATCGATCACAGCCTGCACGATGCCGCGGATGGCGTCTTCGTCGCTGACTTTGGCGAGGCCTTCTTCCTCCACGATTTGGCGGGGGGATTTGCCGCTGTCCTGCACTTTGGGGATCAGGGCTTTGCCGGTGGAGGTGTTGATCACTTTTTCGTCCACCAGTTGGATGGCTTCGGCCAGGTGTTGGGGGGTGAGGCGGAGGCTGGCGGCGGTCAGGCCGCGGTCGTTGAGCATCCGCAGCACGTCG
>JALUWE010000131.1 GCA_027019845.1 Anaerolineales bacterium
CATAGCCGTTGACCACCATGGCAAAGGAGGTCAGTAAACAGCCCCATTCTTTGATGGTGGGCGGGCCGAAGCCGAGAATTTCCGCTGCCCAGCGTTCGTCGTTTTGCCAGAGTAAATCGGTTTTGAACATGGTGTTGCCTCCGAGAGGGGGGGTAAGGTTTGTGTTCGAGAGAACTCCATTCGCTTGTAGTCGGGGGTATTGGGTATTGGGTATTGGGTATTGGGTATTGGGAATGGTTTCCGTTTTTTGCTTTAATTCCCAATCCCGATTGTATCATGCTCTTCGAGGTTGAGCTTCTACACCGGTTTTCAATTTGCTTGACAGGCCGAAAGTACCCATCTACAATTGAAACGTCCTTTGTATTTTTCCCCTCGAATCCGGCTGATTGCTGCATGTCCTCACCCCGGTGTTTATCCAACCTCGAAAAGCGGTGGTATGGGGTAAGCCGGTGGCAGGTGTGCAGGAGTCGATTTGGACAAGTCAGACCAATCCGACAGGTTCGACAAGTCAGACCAATCAGACAGGTTCGACAAGCCCGACAGAAGAGGTCAATCTAATGAGCACACACAGCGAGAATGGATATTCAGACGTTTTGCGGTCTGCCTGGAAGCGGTATACCGAGCTGGATATGAATTCCAAACAGCTTCAGAATCGTTTCATTAACGCGCGGCGGTGGATCGCGATTTTGGGCGTGATCGCTACACTTCTGGCGCTGGTGACGGATCAGTACGGCGACCAGTTAGCCCCCCCGCTAGCCAACTCGCTGCGTTACATGTTGATAGCTGTGCCGATCATCATTTCGGTGTTATCGGCCTTTGCGAACAAATTCATCGGCAGCACCGACTGGCTGATCCTGCGTGCTGCCGCGGAAGAAGTGCTCAAAGAGATTTACCTGTACCGTACGGTATACCAGAAGAACCCCAACCGGGACGAGTATCTCACCAAACGGTTGACCACCATCTTGCGGCGGACGTACAAAGGGCTGGGCGGGAAGCTGATCATCGAGCCGTACAAAGGCAAATTACCGCGGGACTACGATCCTAAAAATCCGTACAGCGATCCCGGCTTTAACGATCTGGATTGTGATCAGTATCTCAGCTACCGCTTGATCGACCAGCGCAATTGGCACCGCAACCGCATCACCCAACTGCAACGCGAGCGGATGCGCATCCAACTAGGTATCCTGTTGATGGGGGGTTTTGGGGCTTTTCTGGCCGCGCTGGGAGGCCCGTTCGTCACCTGGGTGGCACTGACCGCGGCGATTGCCTCCGCCTTGACCGGGTGGGAGGAGCTGCGCAATCTGGAAAGAACCATTGTGATCTATAGCCGGGTGATCCTGGAATTGACCATTTTGCGGGACGAGTGGGAAAGCATCCCCCCAGATCAACGCACGGACGAGGCCTTCTATTCACTGGTGACACAGGCCGAAAGCGTGCTGTGGAATCAGAATCAGCAATATGTCAGTTCTATGCAGGAATCCATCGCCAGCGTGGAGGGAGACGACAAGGAATTGATCGACAAGATGAACGCGGAGGCCTTTGGCCTGGTGGACGATTTCCAGAAAAAGCTGTGGGAGCGATCCACACAAGTTATGGCGAGAACCCGTGAGCGGCTGGATGAAGTGGTGGAAGAGGCTGCCGGGTTGGTGGACGATGTGGTAGACAGTGTTGCAGACAAAGCTATGGAGCTAAAAGATGAGGCCGAAACTACGCTCAACGAAGTAGTAGGCCTGCCCGTTGGTGATGCCGTGGAGGAGAGCGTTGAAAGCGATACAACTGCCGCGGCAGAGGAAACCGCGGCATTGCAAACAGAGGGTGACAAAGCTATCGAAATCTCTATGGAGAGTTTCGAGGGGATAGAAGCGGTCGAGGAGTCGGAGATGAGCGAGGCGGGATTGGAGGTTGGGGGAACAGATGATGGAAAAGCCGACGTGCCGGTTACCGAAATGCCGGCGGTAGAAGATGCGCAAGCGTCTGATTCCGACGCGGCAGTCGGTTAGTTCTGAACAGGGGGTCACTCCATAGGCTGGAAAGTGCTTTCTACTTTCTCACGCGGGATCGGCCAGATTTCGCCTTGTGGCCCTTTGGCCAGATAAAAATCCCCTGCCCGAACCGTGACTGCGCCTTCCCGGGTGTGTACTCGGACGAGCTGATTAGGGTTGTCCGTGATTTCTTCGAGAGGCACCAAATAGGTGATGGCGGTCTTGCTGTAAATTCCCGGGCGCACCTGACGGTACGTTTGTTCAAAAACGCTTCGTTCTACCGGCCAGCAATTTTCGGGTTCTCCCATTTCATTGACAATGTAATCCCCCTTTTTCACTGTCAATTCCCCTCCCCAGGGGGTCTTGATCACTCGAATTTGCGGCTCATTGGGGCCTGGCTGGAATTGAACTGCCTGGCGTTCTTGTATGTTGCGGTATGGCTTGAAATGGAATTTTTTCAGGATACCGTCACCGGCTCGGAGGATTACAATAGACGTAGACATCCGAGAACCTCCCGCAGGATGCGCTCTCATAAAAGACCGCACGACAGCAAAGATGCTCAATTTTCAAAGGGGTTAGCTCCAGACTTCAAAGTGGCAATCCATTGCTCACGTTCCTGCACGAACAATTGTACCGCGCGCTGATCCACCTCCTGATCGGCGAGTTTCCAGGCCATGGCAAATTCAAAATCATCGATGGCGCCGTTGAAATCCCCTAACCAGCTGCGGACACGGCCGCGGCTGTCATAAATCGAGCCGTTTCCTGGGTCGCGCGCAATCGCCGCATCGCAGAGGGGCAGCGCGCTGGCCGCGTTTTCAGCCGTGCCACCCACCCGGCACATCGCCGCCAGAAATTCCGCAAAACGCGCCTGTTCGTTCAACACATTGGCGTATTCGTTTGTCAGACGGGTGTAACTTTCCAATGCCGCGTTAAATTCCCCTGCCAGGGCATATTCCAAACCCTGCTCTAACAAAGCGCCGATGATCAGAGATTGCAATTCCTCGGTCACATCGAAATCCTGAGAGGGATCGATCTCCAAAATGTAGCTCAGTAAATCTATCGCTGCTTCCGTCTGGCCTGTGGCGCCTAATCTGCCAGCCTGTTTCTTGAGGCTCGTTACTGCCCGCGGGTCAGGAGGCAGCGATTCACAGATGGGGCGATAGAGTTCATCGGCAAAGAATTGCTCCCATTCGTCCAGCGTCAGGTTGCGTTGGAGCAACCCACAAGCGCGGTCCTTCAGGTCGTCGAATAAGAGCAAGCTGATCAAAACATGGTTATCGGAACCGCTACTGGCGATCAGATTGCCTTGAGGGGCAAAGGCCACCGCGTTGACCATATTGCCGTACGGGATACGGGCGATCTCCTGTCTCAGTTCAAGCCCTGCCTCGAAATCCCAAATACGTACCGCCATGTCCTCGTCCGAAATTGCCAGCCTGGAGCCGTCTTCGCTGATGGCAACGGCAAGAATCTCACTATCGTTGACAAAGCGCTCCAG
>JALUWE010000132.1 GCA_027019845.1 Anaerolineales bacterium
CAGCGAACGATCTTTGAACGCCCAGATGCGTTCAATGGCATCCAGGACATACTCATCCGGGTCCACCTCCATCTGGAATTCCTGAAAATAGGGGGCTTTCCGCGCCTTTTGACGGTAGACCTGGAAGGTGACATTCCATTTCGTGCTCATAGGCGACTCCTGATAGGACTTACGCACTTGAAAAGTCGCACCCAGACCTCACAGGTCTCAAAGCGCATGGAGATGCCCGGATGCGATCTGTTTTGGGTAAAATCTTCCTGCATCGTGTGGTAGTAGACCTGTGAGGTCTCAACTGCGTAAGTACTGTCACAAACTGTAATAATCCCGGTAAGGCCGTAATTTGACTTCCGCGGTCTGGCAGGTGGCGGAAACGCCCAGTTTCTGGCAGACCACATCCGCGGTTTTCTCGGCCATGGCGCGCAGGGTGGTGGCTTTGCCGCCCGTGATGGTGACGAAACCGTCCACGTTGTCGGTCTCCATGTGGTCGAAACACTTGAAGGTGCGCGAGATGCTGCGTCCGGTGGCCCCGCTGCCGATCAGCGGGCGGGTTGCCATGTACGCGCCGCGCTCCGGGGTATGGCGGATGGCCGGGATGAGTTCCGCGCCTTTTTCGAACATTTTCCTGATCTGATCTTTGTCCACCGGGACGTAATCCAGTTCGGTCACAGAAAAGGATGTGGTGCCGACCACCACCAGGCGGCGCTGGGGCAACACGATGTCGCCGTCACTGGGTCTGGTCAGGCGGTTGATAGGCCGGTTGACGAGCCGCTTGCCATAGGCAACCATCACGCCGGGGGTGGGGCTGATGGGGACGTGCGCGCCGCCCATCCCGGCAATTTCGCCGGCCCAGGCGCCGGTGGCGTTGATCACCACCTCGCCGCGAATCTCGTACTGGTCGCCGGTGGTGCGGTCCCAGACCTGGACTCCGGCCACGTTTCCCTTGCCATTCAGGATCAACTCGGTCACTTCGGTGTACAGCCTGAACTGCGCGCCGTTCCATTTGGCCGTGGCTGCAAAGGACAAGGCCAGGCGCAGCGGGTCGAAGGTGCCGTCTGGGACGGTGAAGGCGACCAATAATTTGGGGTTCAGGTTGGGTTCCAACCGCAGTGCTTCTTGGGGGGAGAGTTGTTCGATGGGGATATGGGCTGCCTGGCAGGCCTCGACGAATTCCTCTCCGTAGGCCAGGTCGCTCTCATTCAGGCCGACGAACAACCCGCCATTTGGTTCGATCACTTCGGGCACGATCTTGCGTAAGATCGTGTTTTCTTCGATACACTCCACTGCCGCCTCCCGGTCTTTGACGGCATAGCGTCCACCGCTGTGTAACAGGCCGTGGGTGCGCCCCGAGGTTCCGGAAGCGATGCCGCCGCGGTCCACAACGGTGACGTCAAAGCCTCGCAGGGCCAGATCGTGGGCGGTGGCAACGCCCGTAAATCCGGCCCCAATGATGATGGCATGTGGTTTACTCATCTTCAGCTCCGTTGGGGCTTGCAGTGTGGGCAGGTGGCTGTTTCGTGAACCATTTGCTCGATTTCGGGGGTGATGAGGTCAACGGAACCGGCTTTGAAACCGGTTTGCCCACACCAGCAGGCATACCATCCAATTTGAAAATCGTCATAGTGTTTTCGGGTGTCATGCAGCCAGATGGTTTCAACCCCGGTGCGCCAGCGTGCATTGGTGATCAGGCGGTTACAGCTCGTTTTCTGGAGTTTGTTCAGGTAATGTGCAAAATGGGTGCAATGGCGCATCATCAAAACCGCGACGGTGATGTGGGGAGGGAAAGGAAAGCTGCGTGCGTCCCCTTGAATCACAACCAGGTTGCTGGGGAGGTGTTGCCTGGCGGCTGGCGGAGGGGTAAGGTGAACATTCTTCTCGATGGCATACACACATCTGGCGACCCTGGCGATGCGGGCGGCCAGTCGCATGTCACCCGCGCCAATTTCTAAAACAGTGTCCTCTGGATGGATTTGAGCGAGGACGAATTGGTAATCCTCCTCAGGATAGGGGGCCCACATCGCCTCCCAAAAGGCTTCGTTGTGAAAAGGTTGGTGCACAATCGGGTACATGCTACCACGCAATTCCTTTAGCGGGGCGTCTACCGGGTGTGATACGAATCAACGCCCGCGCAGCCATTTGTTGATGAAAAAGACTACGCCGAAAATCACCCAAATACTGGCGGCAAACCCCAACCCCCACAAGATGCTTTCACCCAACCCGCTCACTTTGACGGCTTGAAGGGTGGTCCAAACAGCCAGGAGGAGCGTTGCGATCGCAAGCACGATCAGCCCGGTGCGAGTGGGCAGCCAGGGTTGATTCGGGGAAGCGTGTTGTTTGTTGCGGGACTTTTTCGATGCGCCTTTCTTTCTATCGATTCTGGACACGACAGTCTCCACGTTTTTTCGTAACTACCCAGCCAGCAAGTTGCACAGATCACCAGGCAGACACAGAGCGGCACGGAATTTTTTTTATTTTTTCTCTTTGTGTGTCTCTGTGCTTCTTCGTGTAACTTTGTGTTCCTACCTCTCCGCGTTCCTGCACAATACCTGAGCAGTTACGTTTTTCAAAAGTTCTGCTTCAATCGAAAAGGGGCTGAGGGGAACACCAGTCCCATCAGCCCCTTGTTTTCAACTGTGTCTACACCTCTGGATGCTGGCTGCGATGTCCGGAACTGGTGTTATTCGACCCAGTCAAAGGTGCGGGTAACGGCTTTCTTCCAACCCGCATACAGTTTTGTGCGCGTTGCCTCGTCCATCTGGGGAACCCATTCTTTGTCTTTGCCCCAGTTGGCACGCAGCTCGTCGAAGTTGCTCCAGAAGCCGACGGCCAGGCCAGCCGCGTAGGCCGCGCCCAGGGCGGTGGTTTCCGCGACTTTGGGCCGGATCACCGGAACGCCCAGGATGTCGGACTGGAATTGCATCAGCAGTTCGTTGAACACCATGCCGCCGTCCACTTTGAGGGCCTTCAGATCGACGCCGGAGTCCTTGTTCATGGCGTCCAGCACTTCGCGGGTCTGGTATGCGGTGGCTTCCAGGGTGGCGCGGGCAAAGTGGCCTTTGTTGACGTAGCGGGTCAGGCCGACGATCACGCCGCGGGCATCGCTGCGCCAGTAGGGGGCAAACAGGCCGGAGAAGGCGGGCACGAAGTAGATGCCGCCATTATCCTCCACCGTTTTGGCCAGGTCTTCGACGTCGGGGGATTTTTCGATCAGGCCCAGATTGTCGCGCAGCCATTGTACCAACGCGCCGGTGATGGCGATAGAGCCTTCCAGGGCATAGACCGCGGGTTGGTCGCCGATCTTGTAGCCCAGGGTGGTGAGCAGGCCGCTTTTGCTGGGAACGGCCTTGGTGCCGGTGTTGAGCAGCATGAAGCAGCCGGTGCCGTAGGTGTTCTTGGCCTCGCCGGGGTCGTAGCAGGCCTGCCCGAAGAGGGCAGCTTGCTGATCGCCCAGGTCTCCGGCGACCGGGATGCCGGCCAGATCGCCAACCGCGGTGCCGTACACGTCGCTGGAAGGCCGGATTTCGGGCAGCATGGCTCGCGGCACGCCCATAATGCCCAAAATCTCGTCATCCCAGTCGAGGGTTTCGAGGTCCATGAGCATGGTACGGGAGGCGTTGGAAACGTCGGTGACGTGAACGCCGCCATCGGGGCCGCCGGTCAGGTTCCAGATCACCCAGGTGTCGATGTTGCCAAAGAGCACCTCGCCTTTTTCGGCGCGTTCGCGCACGCCCTCTACGTTGTCCAGAATCCAGCGGATTTTCGGGCCGGAGAAGTAGGTGGCCAGGGGGAGGCCCACCTTCGGGCGGAAGCGGTCCTGCCCGCCGTCTTCGGCGAGGGCGTTACAGATTTTGTCGGTGCGGGTGTCCTGCCAGACGATGGCGTTGTAGACCGGCTTTCCGGTGGCCTTTTCCCAGACAACGGTGGTCTCGCGCTGGTTGGTGACGCCCACCGCGGCGATGTCTTGGGGGGCAATGCCGTTCTTTTCGAGCGCGCCCTTGATCACCTCCTGGGTGCGATCCCAGATTTCCATGGGGTCGTGTTCCACCCAGCCGGGTTTGGGATAGATTTGCTCGTGTTCTTTCTGATGAATGGAGACGACGTTTCCGCTATGGTCGAAGACCATAAAGCGAGTGCTGGTCGTCCCCTGGTCGACAGCAGCAGCATATTTCGCCATTTTGAAACTCCTTTTGGAAGTGATTCGATAAAAAATGATGTGGTCAGTCGTCAGCCCAGACATCGACAGCGGTCTGGAGTAAGAGGTAGGAAGAGGTTGCGCCAGGGTCCTGGTGTCCAGCACTGCGTTCACCCAGATAACTGGCGCGGCCTTTGCGAGCCACCAGGGGAATGGTATCGAGCATACCCTGTTTTGCGGCCTGGGCGGATTTTTTGAGGGCCTCCGCCAGGGGCTCGCCGTTTTGGGCGGCCTTTGCAAGCACATCCAAAGCAGGTGATAACGCGTCCACCATGGTTTTGTCCCCTAATTCTGCTTTACCGCGCATCACGACCCCTTTGACAGCCGCGTCCAGAGCCGCAGCCCAGTCCTCGAGAGTCAATTCCATTTTTCCGGCGGTAGCCATTCCGGCTCGCAAAAAGAGTGTGCCATACAGCGGCCCGCCAGCCCCCCCTACTGTGGACAGCAGGGTCATACCGACAGTCTTGAAGATGGTGCCGATGTCTTTGTCTGCCATGTCGGGTAGTTTAGACATCACGGCCTGGAAGCCGCGGTCCATGTTGATGCCATGGTCCGCGTCGCCAATGGCAGCATCCAACTGGGTGAGGTAATCGCGGTTTTGGGCTACCACGTCGGCATAGGCTTTTACCCATTCCACAACGCTGTCTCGGCTAATGGTCATCATTTTCTCCATGTTTTCGGGAGGCTGGTATCCCAGCCCCCCATTTCGTTCTGTCATACTCCCCAGCGCAGGCCGGGCGTCTTGACGGGTGCATCCCAGAACTTCAGGATTTCGTCATCCGCTTTCAGTAAGGTGATGGAGCAGCCCTGCATCTCCAGCGAGGTGATGTATGGGCCGATCAGATTGCGAACGATCTTCAGCCCTTTGGCCTCACAGATTTGGGCCAGTTTGCGGTAGACCGCGTACAGCTCCGAGACCGGGGTGCCGCCCATGCTGTTGACGAAGGCGATCACCTGGTCGCCGGCCTGGAAAGGTGGGTCGGTAAGTTCGACATCGGTCCACTCGCCATTGTGCCACTCGCGCACGGTGCGAGTGTAGGCGCCGTCTTCGATGATGCCCAGCGCCAGCATCTCGGTGATTTCGTCGGCGGTTTTCACCTTCATGCGCTCGCGACCGGGTTCGCCGTGGATGCCGATCCCGATCTCCATTTCATCGTCGGGGAGATCGAAGGTGGGCTTTCCGGCTGCCGGAACGGTGCAGGACGTCAAGGCCATACCCATCGAACGGCCGTTGATGTTGACCTTACGGCACAGGTCGGCGACCTGCTCGAGGGTGTAGCCCGCTTCTGCGGCCGCGCCACAGATTTTTTCGGCCAGCACGGTGGTGCCCACGCCGCGGCGGCCAGCGGTATACAGGCTGTCTTTCACGGCCACATCGTCATCGATCAGGATGTTTTGGACCTCGATCCCTTCGGCCGCGACCAATTCAGCCGCCATCTCGAAGTTCATCACGTCGCCGGTGTAGTTTTTGACGATGTACAGCACGCCCGCGCCGCCATGCACCATTTTGGCGGCTTCGTGCATCTGGTCGGGGGTGGGCGAGGTGAACACCTCCCCCGGACAGGCCGCGTCCAGCATCCCCATCCCGACAAAGCCGCCGTGCATGGGTTCGTGCCCGCTGCCGCCGCCAGAGATCAGGGCGACCTTTCCCTGGACCGGTGCATCGGCGCGGTAAACGAAGTTTGGGTTGAAGTGGACTTTGATCAGATCGGGGTGGGCAGCTGCCATCCCTTCTAACTGTTCGGTGACGACATCCTCCACTTTGTTAATCAACTTTTTCATGCGTAGAAACTCCTTCCCCTCCGCTTATAGAGTAGCTGCGGATTGGAAATGTAAAATCACGCTGCTATTCGGCTGCGGCCTTCAAGCCGGGGGTGATGAAGATGTCGTACAGGATGATTCCCAGCGGGCCGCCGATGATTGGGCCGATGATGGGCGCAACCAGCCAGTATAGGCTGTCGAACAGTCCTTGTGTACCGACCAGCAGGCCGAAGAGCCTGGGGCCGAAATCGCGTGCCGGGTTGATGGCATAGCCGCTGGGGCCGCCCAGCACCAGGCCGACGGTCACCACGACAAGGCCGACGATGAAGCCGCCAAGATAGCCGGCTTTCTCACCGCCTGAGTCAATCCATCCGACAATACCTAACAACAAAAAGGCAGTGCCGAGAATCTCGGTGATGAAGGCGGTGAGCAGGCTATAGTTGCCTACCGCGCCGGCAGCATACGAGCCAGCCGCGCCCCAATACGTTTGTCCGAAGACAGAACCCGGCCCGGTGGCCCACACATTGGGCATCCCGGCGGCGGCCAGACCATCGCGGTAAGCGAGGAAGACACCCAGCGCGCCCACAAAAGCGCCTGCGATTTGTACCACAATGTAGGGGAACACCTTGCTCCAGGGGAAGCCGCGTTTTACAGCCAGTGCAATCGTCACCGCGGGGTTGATGTGTGCTCCGCTTACGCCGCCTGCCACATACACCGCTACCATGACCGTGAGGCCCCACCCCCATACAATCGTGTTCCAGTCATAGCCCGCAGCTTCCAGACGGGGGGCAAGCCCGACATTGGCGACCACGCCGTCGCCGCCCAGGATCAGAAGGAACGTGCCGAAAAACTCGGCCAGCAATTCATGCGTCAGTGTGCGTTTTTGCATTTTCATCTCTCCTCAAAACTAGATGATTTTTTGACAACAATGTTAGGGACCAAACAAGCGGGAAAAAGTGTGCTCAGCTCTCGGTAACCACCTCCTTTACGGAAAACGATAGCCAGTGGGAACAAAAAACCGCCACAATCATCTGGCGGCTAATCAGACGCGATGCGCTTTACACCCAGTGAGATGTTCGCCCTGTTTTATTGGACGGTGAGCGCTGAAAATGGGTAACATTTGGGGCTGCATCCTGGTACTACGGTACTACGCTTATCATCAATCATATCGCCGATACTCCCTATGTCAACCAACCGGCCAGGTTGTGTTCTGTTTTGAAACACTATTGCGTTATTGTGTTTCGTTATAGAACACTTTGGGGCGCGGTTCACACGGAACAAACGAAAAAGTTCGACCTCTCGAAGAAGTCGAACTCCACTGGCGGAGTACATCCTGGAATCACGTCCCAGGAGACTTCGGGCGCAGCCGAAACTGCTCAGGCGAGATGTTCAGCGCCTTCATCTTGCGCCACACGGTTGTGCGGCCAATTCCCAAAACTTTGGCCATTTGCGTCAGGTTACCGTTACAATCCCGGGCAGCCTGAATGAGGGCCTCGCGTTCCAGATCGCTCAGGGACTTGACCTGGGGCGAAAACGATCCTGCCATCGTCCTCTTGACGGGATCACGGATGTATTCGGGAAAGTGCATCGGGCCAATGATCTCCGAGTCGCCGGCCTGTACCATGGCGCGTGCCAAAATGGTTTCCAATTCCCGGATGTTGCCTGGCCAGGTATATTTCTTCAACAAATTGAGGGTGCCGGCGGCCAGCGTTACGTTGCGCTCGTGTTGTCTGTTGTATCGTTCTAGAATCCGCTCCACCAACAAAGGGATGTCCGCTTTGCGCGCCCGAAGAGGGGGCAGCACGATTTCAAAAGAACTCAAGCGGTAATACAGGTCGGCGCGAAAGCTCCCCTCCGCGATCAGCTTTTCCAGATTGGCGGAAGAGGAGGCGATGATACGCACATTGATTGGGATGGGGTGTGCGCTGCCCAGACGAACCACGATCCCCAGTTCGATGGCGTTGAGCAGAGCGGCCTGCGCCTCGAAGGGCAAGTGTTCCACATCCTGAAAATACAGCGTGCCCCCCTCAGCCAGCTCGAACTTGCTGGGACGCCCGCCCGGGAGATGTTTCGATGTGCCGCTTTCGTAACCGAGCAACTCTGCGAGAATGAATTCGCTGGGCACGGATGAACAACTTACCAGAATAAAGGGAGCAAGATTGCGCGGGCTTTCGTGATGGATGGCTGTGGCCACCACGCTTTTGCCGGTGCCGCTTTCACCCCGAATCAGTATCCCGGCCTGAGCGGGCGCGGCGGCTTTCACCAGGCGTCGAATTCGCCGGATTTCTCTTGACCGGCCGACGAGATCATCCAGGGTGAAAAACGCCTGCGCCCCCACTTGTTTTTGCACCAGTTTGCGGACCGCCTCAGCAGGGCGCAACGTCATGATGACCAGCCGGGTTTCCTGGTTTTTTTGCACATGGTCCAGGTTGATGACACAATTCACCACCCGCTCACCCACGATGATGTTGGCTTCCACATCTTTCAACTGCTCTGTTTTTTGAAGCGCTTCCTGGATAAATGCGGGAAAGCGGATATTATCGTCCACCGGCCGGCCCACCAATCCGCCCGAAGTAAGTCCTAAAATATTCATTGTCGCGGTGTTGGCGTGCATCAACATGCCTTCGGAATTCCAAACCAAAATCCCTTCGGACAAGGAGGCCAGGATGGTGTTCAATTCCGAGAGTTGGATATTTTGTTCCTCCAGTAAATCGATGGATTGAAGCTGTCCCTCAATCGCTCTGGCACCGGCAACAACCAGCCCGAGCGAGTGAGGATGGTAATTCTCTGCACGCGTGAGGATGCCCAGCGTGCCCAGGGTGCGGCCTGTGATAGTAAAAATGGGGGCAGCCGCTCCGGCCAGACCGTGCAGCTTTTTGAGATAGTGTTCTGCACCAACGGTGTGGGCAGGGACCCCGTCGTAGAGTGGCAAGGCCAACGCGTTGGTGCCGATCTGGCCCTCCGAAATAGAAGTCCCCGGCTCAATAGAATACCGCTTTGCGATTTCGATCATCGAGCTGTCCCCAAAAAAATCCAGGGCATACCCCGCGCTGTTGACTAAAACGATCAGCGTATTCGATCCTTCGATATATTGGTGGATGTCTTCCATGATCGGGCGGGCGACTGCCAGCAAGTGCTGGTTGGCGTTCCTGGCGGAATCGAGCTGCGCGGGGGTCAGTTTGCTGGGGTTTATCTGGCGATGTGGGTTAAGCCGGGGGGAACACCTGCGCCAGGAATTCGCTACGATGGGATCGACGTCGGGGTGCAAAACGCCTTTGTTGACGAATTCTTTCCAGGTAAATTGAATTCTTTTAAGGCTGCGCATCACGATTTTCCCACTGTGCGCTCACGCGTCCCCAATCGCGCGCGCCGTTCAAGAACACTTTGCCAGAAATGCGCTTTCTGCCCGCAGGCTGCACCTGGTCCAGCACAAGCAGGCCTTGTGATGTGCCCACCGCGGGCAGCTTGTGAAAGCGCAGGGTTTGGCCGGGTTGGGCCGCGGGGTGTTCCACCGCGTGCGCCTGGTGGACGATCAGGCGCATATCATTCCAAAGCATGAACGCGCCTGGCCAGGGGTTGAAGGCCCGTACCTGGCGCGCCAGTTGTTCGGCGGGCTGGCCAAAATCGAGCAAGCCCTGCTCTTTTTTGAGCATAGGGGCATACGTGGCGGCGGAATCGTCCTGGGGTTGGGGCTGCAATTCACCGCTCAAATACGGCGGAAGGGTCTCGATCAGCAGTTCTGCGCCCAACTGAGCCAGCTTTTCGCTCAAGGCGCCGGCGGTGTCGTCGGCTGCGATGGGGATGGCGCGCTGGCTGAGGATCGGGCCGGTGTCCAGGCCGGGGTCCATCTTCATGATGGTGATGCCGGTTTGTGCGTCCCCGTGCAGCAGGGCGGCCTGGATGGGGGCCGCACCGCGCCAACGCGGTAACAGGCTGGCATGTACGTTGATGCTGCCGTGGGGGGGCAGATCGAGCACCTCGGGGGGGAGAATCTGGCCGAACGCGGCGACCACGATCAGGTCGGGGTGCCACGCCTGGAGCTGCGCCAGCGCGGCGGGGTCGTTGCGCAGCCGCCTGGGTTGGGTTACGGGAATCCCCAACCTTTGGGCGAGAACTTTAATGGGCGGGGAGACCAGCTTCCGCCCGCGTCCCGCCGGCCGGTCGGGTTGGGTCACCACGCCGGTGACGTTATAGTGTTCTGCCAGCGCTTGCAGGGTTGGGAGGGCGAATTCGGGGGAGCCCATGAAAACCACGTTGGTAGCCATGCCTCATATTTTAACCTGAATTGCGGGTAACGATGGAGGCTGTCATGGCGAGGGTGCATCGCACACGCCTGATGGCGGTTCGCAATCACAGTTCCAAAGGGGGCTTTTATCCGAAGCTCAGGGTATTTAGCACGCGCTCATGTCAGGCTGGCGTAACGAATGGAAGAAAAATGGGTTTAATTAAGTTGCACAAAACTGAATTTCAGGTACAATGCAAGAAACCAGGTAACGCTACACCATTCTTGCGAGGAGGTCGTAAATGACTGAAGAATTCACCGGGACCAATGATGTCACCAACGATGATAAATTGTGGGCTGCGCTGGCGTATGTTTTTTCTCCCCTGGTGCCCATTATCATCTTGCTCATGGAGGATAAGAAAAACCGCCCCTTCATCCGGGCGCACAATGCACAGGCATTGCTGGCGGGCATCGTGATTTTCATCTTGTCCAGCGTCACGTTGGGATGCGGCACGATTTTGTGGCTGGTGATGTTCTATTGGGCGTACAAAGCCTACCAGGGTGAAGAGATTGAAATCCCTGTCATCACAAATTTTGCGAAAAATCAGGGCTGGGCATAACCCCATTCCCTAACCCAATATACAGAGGAGAGAGCCAGCGCGCGACCGTCTGGCTCTTTTTTTCGTATCAAGCCGATGGGATAGGCCGGAATCTTCAACCTGAATTAATGAAGAGCTTTTATCCGAAGCTCAGGTTCAATATCTTCAAGGAGGATGCACATGAGTGTCAATCTGACTGGCAATTCCCCACAACCGCTTTCCGAATCCGATGAGCGCATCTGGGCGATGCTGGCGCATTTGAGCGTGCTGCTCAATCTGATCACCGGATTGCTGGGCCCGGTGGCGGCTTTGATCATCTACCTGGCCTATAAAGACCGCTCCCGTTTCGTGGCCTATCAGGCGATGCAGGCTTTTGTTTTTCAACTGGTCTGGTGGGTGGGAGGCGGTGTCCTGACCGCTGTTGCCTGGGTGGTCACAGGAATCCTTTCCGCCGTCTTGATTGGACTGCTCTGCATCCCTTTTGCCGGCCTCATCAGCCTGATCCCGGTGGCCGCGATCATTTACGGAATCGTGGGCGGCATACAGGTGTACCAGGGACAGGATTTTCGTTACTGGCTGGTGGGCGACTGGGTGAAGGTCTGAGACCACCAGGCCTTGAAGCGGACATGGATTGTCAGGGTGGTCGGGATGCGCGCTGGTGGCATGTCGCCCTTGACTTTTCGCCCCCATATCCGTAGAATGAAAATGTATAGGCTTTTGAACTTTACAACCAAACAAAGGCAGGGGAGAGCATCGGGGTAGTTTGTTGTTGGAATTGGGAAGGCATCCTGAGCGGAAGGCGAAGGATGGAGAATTAGGAACTCCCCCGGTCACCGAAGGGGCAAGTCTGGGGCCGGCAGGCACAGGCGAAACTCTCAGGTAAAAGGACCCTGTCTTGGTCCACTCTCTGGAAAGGCAACGCACGGATTCCGCGTGTGGTTGACACCGACGGGGCAACGGGCAGCAAAACGCAGCCCGGAATCTCTCAGGTCTACGACAGAGGGCGCGCTGGTACTTCCAGTGCGCCTTTTTTTGTTGGGTACACGGACGTTGGAACGTTGGCCCTACTTCCCACACTCATGGAGGTCACACATGAACATTCCCACAGAGTTGCGCTACACCAAAAATGACGAATGGATTCGCGTCGAGGGCAACACCGGCACCATCGGCGTCACCGACTACGCGCAAGACCAGCTTTCGGACGTGGTCTACGTCGAGGTAAGCGTGGACGTAGGCGACAGCCTCTCGCAGGGCGAAGCGTTCGGCGCGGTCGAATCCGTCAAGGCCGCCTCGGACGTGTACATGCCGGTCGGCGGCACGATCACGGCCATCAACGACGCGCTCGAAGACACGCCCGAATTGATCAACTCCGACCCCTACGGCCAGGCCTGGATGATCAAAATCGAAATCAGCGACCCTTCCGAGCTGGATTCGCTCATGGATGCAGAGGCGTATGAGAAGTATTTGGAGACGAGAGAATGAGGCGTTCGAGTTTGGAGTTTGCGTTTAGCGTTTGAGTTTGGAGTCAGGCTTACCGCTTTTAGCTTACCACTTACCGCTTCAGGAGGCCCACCATGACCGATGCGATCCGCGCCTTGCTGCAACCCACGGATGATTTTGCGCCCCGGCACATCGGCCCGCGCGACGAGGAGATCGACCAAATGCTGCAAACGCTGGGCTTTTCCTCGTTGGACGAGCTGACCGACGCAGCAGTGCCGGAAACTATTCGTATGCAGGGGGCGTTGAACCTGCCGGAACCGCTCGGCGAGGCCGAAATGCTGGCCGAAATGCGCGCCCTGGCCGGGCAGAACCAGGTGCTGCGCTCCCTGATCGGCCAGGGTTTCTACGACACCATCACCCCCAGCGTGATCCAGCGCAACATCCTGGAAAACCCCGGCTGGTACACGCAATACACCCCCTACCAGCCCGAAATCTCCCAGGGCCGGCTGGAGGCGCTGCTCAATTTCCAGACCATGATCACCGACCTGACCGGCATGGAGATCGCCAACGCCTCCCTGCTCGACGAGGGCACCGCCGCGGGAGAAGCCATGACCATGACCCACCGGCTGCGCCCGCGCAAATCCACGGCCAACGTGTTCTTCGTCTCCGAACGCTGCCACCCTCACGTGATCGCGGTGGTACGAACCCGCGCCGAACCGCTGGGGATCGAAGTGATCGTCGGCGACCACGAAAGCTACGACTTCGACCAGCCGACGTTTGGCGTGTTGCTGCAATATCCGGCCACCGATGGCGAGGTGTTCGATTATGAGGGCTTTATCGCCCGCGGCCACGAACACGGCGCGCTGGCCGTGGTGTCTGCGGATTTGCTGGCCCTCACGCTGCTGCGCCCGCCCGGAGAGTTCGGGGCCGACGTGGTGGTGGGCAACAGCCAGCGGTTCGGCGTCCCGTTAGGGTACGGCGGGCCGCACGCCGGCTACATGGCCACCCGCGAGGCGTTCAAACGCCAGATGCCGGGGCGTCTGATCGGGGTATCGCGCGACGCGCAAGGCAACCCGGCGCTGCGCATGGCCTTGCAAACCCGTGAGCAGCACATCCGCCGCGAGCGGGCTACCAGCAACATCTGCACCGCGCAGGTGCTGCTGGCGATCCTGGCCTCCATGTACGCGGTCTATCACGGCCCGCAGGGGCTGAAACGCATCGCGCAGCGGGTTCACCTGCTGGCCGAGGCCCTGCGTGAGGGGCTGAAACGCCTGGGCTACACGCTCAACACCGGCGCGATTTTCGACACCCTCAAAATCGCGGCCACGCCGGAACAGGGGGAACGGATCGCGGCCGCGGCGCGAGCGCGCGGCATCAACCTGGCGGTCTACCCGGATGGCGGTCTGGGTATTTCCCTGGACGAGCGCAGCGACGCGCAAGAAGTGGAAACGCTGCTGGAAATCTTCGGCGCGCAGCCGGGGCAGTTCGAGGTGACCGCGCTGGCCGCAGCCGTCGAGGCGGAGTATCCCGCACCGCTGGCGCGCACCAGCGCGTATCTGACCCACCCGGTCTTCAACAGCTATCACTCCGAAACCGAGATGTTGCGCTACATCCACCGGCTGGCAGCGCGCGACCTGTCGCTGGCGTATGCCATGATCCCGTTGGGGTCGTGTACCATGAAGCTGAACGCCACCACCGAGATGCTGCCGATCACCTGGCCGGAGTTCGCGCGGATGCACCCCTTCGCGCCGCTCGATCAGGCACGCGGCTACCACGAGTTGTTCCGCCGCCTGGCCGAATGGCTGAAAGAGATCACCGGTTTCGCCGCGGTCTCGTTCCAGCCCAACTCCGGCGCGGCTGGCGAGTATGCCGGGCTGCGGGTGATCGCCGCGTACCAGGCCGCGCGTGGGGAGGGCCACCGCAATGTGTGCCTGATCCCCAGCTCCGCACACGGCACCAACCCGGCCAGCGCGGTGATGGCGGGCATGAAAGTGGTGGTGGTGGCCTGCGACGATCAGGGCAACATCGACGTGGACGACCTGCGCGCCAAAGCCGAACAGCACCGCCAGAATCTGGCCGCGCTGATGGTGACTTATCCCTCCACCCACGGCGTATTCGAGGCCGCCATCAAAGAGATCTGCCAGATCGTCCACGACAACGGCGGGCTGGTGTACATGGACGGCGCCAACATGAACGCCATGGTCGGCCTGGCCCGGCCTGCGGAGTTCGGCGCGGACGTGTGCCACCTGAACCTGCACAAGACCTTCAGCATCCCGCACGGCGGCGGCGGCCCGGGCGCAGGCCCGATCTGTGTCACCCAGGAGCTGGCGCCTTTCCTGCCCGATCACCCTCAGGTCCCGGGTGTGGGCGGGGAACAGGCCTTTGGCACGGCGGCCTCCGGCCCGTGGGGCAGCCCCAGCATCCTGCCGATCTCTTACGCTTACATTCGGATGCTCGGGCCGCAAGGCGCGAAAAAGGCCTCCCAGGTCGCCATTCTGAATGCCAACTATCTGGCGCACCGCCTTGATCCCCATTTTCCGGTGCTGTACAAGGGCGAAAACGGCCTGGTAGCGCACGAGTGCATCCTGGACTTGCGCCACCTGCGCCACACCGCCACGGTGATGGACGTTGCCAAGCGGTTGATGGATTATGGCTTTCACGCGCCGACGGTCGCTTTCCCGGTACACGATACCTTGATGATCGAACCTACCGAAAGCGAACCCCTGCGCGAGCTAAACCGCTTCTGCGAGGCCATGATCGCCATCCGTGCCGAGATTCGCGCCATCGAGAACGGCGAGATCGACCCGCACGACAATCCGCTGGCCAACGCGCCGCACCCAGCCGGAGTGGTGGCCGCGGATGAGTGGCAGCACCCCTACAGCCGCGAGCAGGCAGCGTTCCCCTCTGAATTCGTGCGCCAACACAAGTTTTGGCCCGCGGTGGCGCGCCTCGACGAGGTGTACGGCGACCGGCACCTGTTCTGCGTTTGCCCGCCGGTGGAGGCGTATGGGGAGGCTGTCTCGTAGGAGGGCGGGGGGCTTGGGGGAGCTTGGGGGAACTCGGG